>JAZORW010000025.1:0-11798 GCA_045656805.1 Eubacteriales bacterium
AAAAGTGAGCACGGCACCCCATTTGAGGGGCCGTTTTTCTTTCCTTTGGAGTCGTCACCCCTCTTGAACCGGGCTCCCCGAGCCAACGGCGCAGGGCAAGCGAACGAAACCGCATATGCTGGTGCAGAAAAGGTCATAGAAGGATAAGATGTTGAAAAACAAAGAAAAATGTGACATAATGAATACGTAAACATTCTAGAATCAACGTGGTAAAAACGGGCTTGTTTGACAGCGAAGTTAGAGAGGAAAAGCAACGATGGACTTTTACGTGGTAGCGATAGTGTTTCTGGCGATTTTGATAACCGCTCTGATCATTTACTTAGTGAGAGAAGCAAAGTATAAGCAGTTAGAGGCAGAAGCACTAAAAAGCCTGGGCTTCTCGAACTGGAACTTTGTCTCGCACACTGATGAGCGAGTGGTTGTGAAAAGTCGGCAGACCCTAGAAAAATACGACGACATACGGTTTTTTAAGGAAAATCCAGAAAGGTTTCCGCAAGCCAAACGGACTTTGGAATGGAAACAAAAAACCGCTGCAATTCTTAGAAGATTCTTGGGGAACAATCCATATAAAGGTCGTTGGCAATACGGACGGCTTGAAAACAAAATCAAAATTCTTATTGGATATGCTGAGGCGTACAGGATTAGCGTCAATTACATTTCTAAGGCTGGTAACCATTTGGGCGAAAGAATAATTGTTGTATCGCATAGCCGAATGAGGGATTTTGTGAATGACCCTTCCTTGCTCATGGGAAGAGGGGAGTATAGTAAGTACATAAAGGAAAAACAAAAAGAGGAGCTAGACCAAAAGCATCGAAAATATTACCAAAGAGTTGATAAAATAATTGAGTTTGCAAATGAAAGCAGAGAGCTTCTATTAAAAAAAGAGAGCCAAGAACAGCTGGATAATTTAAGCAATCAGTTATTTGACAGAACGGTCAACAGTATAAAAAAAATAAAAGACAGTGATAGCGTAGAATGGGTAATGATTGAATCCTTTATTAGTCGAGTGGAGGGAGAAATCAAAAGCATTGTAGAGCATAATGCTAAAATTCTCGCATATTACGAGTCGCCCGATTTCCAAAAAGTCAAAACCGCCTGCGAAACGCTCATGAGTACGCAGAGAGAATTTAACAACTACATCATAGAAAAGGTGGAGTCAATTTCCAGCCTGTTTGGCACAAGAATTGTGCGAGAAGAGACGGTTAATGCGGATGAATACCAATATGTTCGCCCATACAAAAAGACTATTTCGCCTTTTGCGGCAGAGGTATCTGCTGCTGTATTTGCCAGTGCAGAAAACAATCCGCTTGGCTACGTGGTTAAAAACTTCTATCCTAACAAGGCGATGTACCCCGAGCAAATTCAAAAGTTGCATTTGCTTATAGAAGAACTAGAAACCCTAAAGGAAGCAAAGCTGATTATTGAGAATTACAAAGAGGAGTATCAGCAGTACCTAGGGGACGTGCCGAAATTTATCATGGAAGAAGACGAGACGGGATTCTATTCACGCCTGGGATTTGCCAACATTGACGAGAATGTTTTGTCTGTTGAGTATACTTTCTCGTATACCTCGGGAGGAGGAATGGCAAAAAGAGCGTTCGCTGTTCCCATGACAGAGGAAACCATTGTGGAACTGATCAAAACGCTTGAAGGAAAGCTTACTGTTGGTGCATTTACAAAAGAACAGAGAGCTCTAATGACAAGCAAGATGCGTGAACACATAAAGGCAAGAGACAATTACACCTGCTGCAAATGTGGGAATTCTACTCACGCAGAACCTAATCTTTTGTTGGAAATAGACCACATTATTCCTGTGTCTAAGGGAGGCTATACCGTTGAGGAGAACCTTCAAACACTGTGCTGGAAGTGCAACAGAGAAAAGGGCAGCAAACTTATGCTGAAATAAAAGCGTGGCAGACTGCGAAGCAAGGAGAAACGTTAACAAGCCCCTTTTTTGCAATGCGGTTGCACTTTGACGTCCAAATATAAATAAAGCAAGTGCTATTTGGCACTTGCTTTTTCCTTCCTAAAAGACAAGAGAAAATCCCACGGAGGAATTGACTTTATAAATTAAGTTTTATATAATACTCTTAAGATATTACGTCCTGCGGGACGGAAACCAAGGAGAATTGCCATGCCACTGCATCAGCCCGACTATCATAAGTCCCTTAGCCACCTGCACGTAGGGTGCGAGAAGCCCCACGCCTATTTTATCCCCTATCACTCCAAGGCTGCTGCCGACGGGGGGAAGCGTGCCTCCTCTGCCTACTTTAAGACCCTGTGCGGCGACTGGGATTTCCGCTATTTTGGTTCCATTGAGAACGTGGAGGATTTCCTTAGCGAGGGCTTTGACCGTGCCGGCATGGAGAAGCTGACGGTGCCGAGAAACTGGCAGACCATGCTGGGCCGTGGCTATGACGTGCCCCAGTATACCAACGTAAACTATCCCATTCCCGTGGATCCCCCCCACGTGCCTGACCAGAACCCCTGCGGCCTGTACATAAGAGATTTTGATATGCCTGCCGCCCGTATGGCGGACAAGAAGGTGTACCTGACCTTCGAGGGTGTGGACTCCTGCTTCTATCTGTGGGTTAACGGAGAGTTCTGCGGGTACAGCCAGGTTTCCCATATGATCAGTGAATTCGACGTCACCCACCGCCTGGTGGCAGGGAAAAATACCGTTGCCGTGCTGGTAGTGAAGTGGTGCGACGGCACCTACCTTGAGGACCAGGATATGTGGCGTATGTCGGGTATCTTCCGCGAGGTATACCTGACCATGCGTGACAAGACCCATCTGGTAGACTTCTACGTAAAGCCCACCATGAACGAGGATTTCACCCGGGGTGAGGTGAAGGTAGAGCTGACCGCCAACGGCAACACCGCCGTGAAGTACAGCCTGGTATCCCCCCAGGGGAAGGAGATCGCCGCAGGGGAGGCCCCCGTGGACGGCAAGGGTGAAATTACCTGCTCCGTAGGCACCCCCACCCTGTGGTGTGACGAGGACCCCCAGCTGTACACCCTGTATCTCTACAGCGGCAGTGAGGTGATCCGTGCCCGTGTGGGCTTCTGCCGTACTGAGGTCAAGAACGGCGCCGTGCTGATCAACGGCAAGGCCATTAAGGCAAAGGGCGTCAACCGCCACGACAGCCATCCCATTCTGGGCCATGCTACGCCTCTGGAGCATATCCGCCGTGATATTCTCATTATGAAGCGGCACAACATCAACATGATCCGTACCTCCCACTATCCCAACGACCCCCGCTTCCTTGAGCTGTGCGACGAGTACGGTATGCTGGTCTGCGACGAGACCGACATTGAGACCCACGGCATGAGATGCGAGGAGGGAAGATGGGGCGAGCTGACCAATAGCCCCGACTGGACCCACGCATATCTGGACCGTGCAGAGAGAATGCTGGAGCGGGACAAAAACCACGTATCCATCATTATGTGGAGCGTAGGTAACGAGTCCGGCTGCGGTGACAACCACAGAGCCCAGGCAGACTACTTCCACCGCATGGACCCCACCCGTCTGGTACACTCTGAGGACGAGAGCGGCTACGCCGTATGGGAGAGGCTGCAGTCCGAGGACCCCGCAGTGGTGGAGAGCGCAAGAAATGACGATTATATCGACATCGAGTCTCGCATGTACCCCACCCTGAATTACATGAGAGCCATCGTGGATAAGAGCCCCCGCCCCATGTTTCTGTGCGAATATTCCCACGCCATGGGGAACGGCCCCGGAGACCTGAAGGCATACTGGGACCTGATGTATTCCTCCGACAGATATTTTGGCGGATGCGTTTGGGAATTTACCGACCACTCTGTTGCCATCGGTGAGAATATTTACTCTAGCCCCGGCTATACCTACGGCGGTGACTTCGGCGAGTATCCCCACGACGGTAACTTCTGCGTAGACGGCCTGGTATATCCCGACCGTACCCCCCACACCGGCCTTTTGGAGCTGAAGCAGGTGCTGAAGCCCCTGCGCTGTGAGGCAGGCGAGAAGCTGGGACAGGTAAAGGTGACCTCTCTCAGATACTTCACCACCCTGGAAGACCTGACCATGGTATGGCGTGTGGAGAGGGACGGCATGCCTATCTTAGGCGGCAAGGTGACCCTGGACAACGCCCCCGGCGAGACCAAGGAATATACCCTGTTTGATACCATCGAGGGTGAGGGTCTGGTGACCCTGAACCTGTCCTTCCGCCGCAACCAGCCCGCAGAGTGGGCAGACGCAGGCTATGAGGTGGGCAGCGAGCAGCTGATCCTCTCTGACGCCGCCGCTCAGTATGAGGCACCCGTGGTAACCCAGGTGAGATGCCAGGAGAGTGACGAGGCATATGAGATCATCGACGGGGAAACTGCGTATACTATTAGCAAGAAGACGGGTCTTTTGACCTCTATCGTAGACAACGGCACCGCCCTGATCCAGGCACCTGTGACCCCCACCGTGTGGAGAGCCCCCACGGATAACGACCGCAACGTGAAGGGTAAGTGGTATCAGTACCGCTTTGACCGCTTTGGCGTGAAGTGCTACGAGACCACCCTGGTATCCGCCGACGCCGAGAAGGTGGTGGTAGAGGTGAAGGCAAGCCTGGGTTCTGCACCCAAGCCCCCTGCCATTCAGATGACCCTGACCTATACCGTAGAGGCGGGCAAGGGTCTGACCCTGAAGACCGACGCCAAGGTGAGAGAGACTATCGACACCTTCCTGCCCCGCTTCGGCTTCCTTTTCCGGATGCCCGAGGGCAGTGAGAATCTGCGGTATCTGGGCTACGGCCCCTACGAGTCCTATGAGGATAAGCGTCTGGCCAGCCGTCTGGGTGATTTCCGCACCACCGCCACCGAGAATTTCGAGCCCTACGTGCGTCCCCAGGAAAACGGTGCCCACGTGCATTGCCGCTTTGCCTCTGTGATGAGCATTGCGGGCCAGGGTCTGTACTTCACCGCCCCTGACTTCTCCTTCTCTGCCTCCCACCATTCTCCCCACCAGCTGACCAACACCAGACACAATTATGAGTTGGTGCCCGAGAAGCATACTACGGTGATCATCGACTACCGTCAGAGCGGTGTAGGCTCTAACTCCTGCGGACCCGAGCTGGACCCCAAGTGGCGCCTGGATGAGAAGGAATTCTCCTTCACCTTCCGTGTGAAGCCCGCCTTTGAGGGCGATCTGGATCCCTATGCTGAAATGAGACGATAAGATGCAAATAGAAAATTTAACTCTGGACTCAGAGCGTGCCCTCTATGGTCTCAGGGGTGCCGAGGTAAAAAACTGTACCTTTGAGGGCCCCGCAGACGGTGAGAGTGCCCTGAAGGAATGCAGGGAGATCTCCGTCACCGACTGCCACTTTGCCCTGCGGTATCCCCTATGGCACGTCCATGACGGCCTCATCCGTACGTCTTTTATGTCCACCACCTGCCGTGCCCCCCTGTGGTACGGCAAGGCACTGAATCTCCAGGCCTGCCGCATTGAGGGCGTGAAGGCTGTGAGAGAGTGTAGCGGCGTGGTCATCGAGGGGTGCGAGATCGACAGCGAGGAGTTTGGCTGGAAGAGCCAGCACCTGACCCTGCGGGACACCTCTCTTACCTCCCAGTACGCATTTTTAGATTCCTCTGACCTGACCCTGGAGGGGGTGGAGTTCAGCGGCAAATACGCCTTCCAGTATACCCATGACGTCCAGGCCGACTTCTGCACCCTGCGTGCCAAGGATGCCTTCTGGCACGCCAAGGACGTGACCCTCACCGACTGTATTATCGAGGGGGAATATCTGGGGTGGTATAGCGAAAACCTGACCCTAAGACACTGCGTGATCTCCGGCACCCAGCCCTTCGCCTACTGCAAGAATTTAGTGCTGGAGGACTGCGTGATGGAGGAGAGCTGTGACCTGGCGTTTGAGAGAAGCCAGGTGGATGCTACCATTCGCGGAAACGTCACCAGCATTAAGAACCCCAAGAGCGGTACTATCCAGATGGACTCTGTGAAGGAAATCATCCGGGATGCCCAGGAGGAGAGCGGCTCTTCCTGCACCATTATTCAAAGGAAACCCCAGGTGGAGCTGTGACAGTTGACAAAGGCACCTTTGTCTGCTATAATAGCGTTACTATTTTTTGAAAGGTTTGTTAAGAGCATATGGACGGCGACAGTAGCGGTAGTAATCCTTACCCGGCTGTAACTGTATGGAATAGGCATATCTGTATCTGCGGATACAGGTATGCCTTTTGCGTTCTTTTGCTAAAAATAGAGGAGTAAAAAAATGACGTTCCCACAAATCGCCATTATGGTGGCGTGCGTAATCCTATCGGCGTTTTTCTCAGCCACGGAGACCGCCTTTTCTACCTTAAATAAGACCAAGGTGAAGACCCAGGCAGAGCGGGGCAGCCGACGTGCCGCCCTGGTGTGCCGTCTCCACGAGAGCTATGATAAGCTGCTGTCCACCATTCTGATCGGTAATAACATCGTAAACATCACTCTGGCGTCGGTTGCTACCATGGCGTTCGTTGAGGCGCTGACCCACCTGGATGAGGATATGAGCACCACCATTTCTACCGCCGTGACTACGGTGGTGGTACTGATCTTCGGTGAGATCACCCCTAAGAGTGTTGCCAAGGACTGCCCCGAGAAATTTGCTTCCTTTGCCGCCCCCATGATGCTGTTTTTGACCTGGGTGTTCGCCCCCGTGAATTTCCTGTTTTCTCTATGGAAGAAGCTGGTCTCCCGCATCTTCCGTCTGAAGGGCGACAACCGCATGAGCCAGGAGGAGCTGCTGATGCTGGTGGAGGAGGTAGAGCAGGAGGGTAGTATTGATACGGGCGAGGGAGACCTGCTCCGTAACGCCATTGAGTTTACCGACCTGCGTGCCGAGGATATTCTCACCCACCGCGTAGAGCTGGAGGGCTTTGCCCTGGGCACCGAGAAGGCGGAGATCTCCCGTCTGTTCTACGAGACCAAGTATTCCCGCCTGATGGTGTATGAGGATACCATCGACCACATCGTGGGCATTCTGCACCAGAAGGATTTCTATACCGAGAACGGCATCACCCAAAAGCCCATTGCCAGCATTATGACCCCCCCTGTCTTTATCCATAAGACCGAGCGTGTCCGTGCCTTGTTGCGGGAGCTGCAGACCAATAAGTCCCACGTGGCAGTGGTGATCGACGAGTACGGCGGCACCCTGGGCATCGTCACCATGGAGGATATTCTGGAGGAGCTGGTGGGCGAGATCTGGGACGAGCACGACGAGGTGGTAGAAACCTTCTTAGAGCTGGGAGAGGACAAATACCGTGTGGACTGCTCTGTGAGCCTGGACGACTTCTGTGACAAATTCGACATTTCTCCCCAGTCGGACAGCGTGTCTTTGGGCGGCTGGATCTCCGAAGAGCTGGATAAGATCCCCGAGGTGGGGGACGTGTTTACCTTTGCGAATCTGGAGGTATCCGTTGTGGAGGTGGATTCCCACCGTCCCACCTTTGCCCAGGTGGTGTGCCTGACGCCTCAGGAGGAAGCCGAATAAGGCTTGCATTCCCCTAAAAAAGAGAGTATAATACATATAAGGAAAAGGAACGTGCAGATTTCCCTTTTGGGAGGTCTGCACGCTGTCCATAAAAACACTTGGAGGAAAAACATATGTTAAAGCGTACACTGTCTTTTCTTCTCCTGTGCCTGATGGTAGTCAGCCTGACGCTGGCTATGACGGCATGCGGAGATAGCGAGAGCGAAACCCCTGCCCCCGGGGGAAATCCCGAGGAGGGTGGCGAAGGTCCCAGTGAAGGTCCAGGCGAGGTGTATTCTCAGGGGCTGACCTATACCGTTAATAGCGACGAAACCACTTGCACCATCACGGGCATCGGTACCTGCACCGACGCGAGCCTGCTGATCCCTCCCACCATTGACGGCTATACCGTGACGGTGATTGGAAGGAACGCCTTTGCTCAAAGCAACCTTCTGCGCAGCGTGGTAGTTCCCGATACGGTTATTGCCATTCAGGATTACGCCTTCCAGTCCTGCCGCTCTTTGGCGGTGGTGAGACTGGGTGAGAGCGTACAAAGCATCGGCCAGAACGCATTTGCCAGCTGCACCAACCTGGTCAGCATAAATCTGCCCGCCACCCTTAACTCTGTGGGAACCCAGGCGTTTGCCTACTGCTTTAAGCTGGTGGAGGTCATCAACAACACCTCCTACAGCTCTCAGGACTTGGGCGAGGTGGTCAATTACGCCGTCTTCGTTCATGAGGGTGAGAGCCTGATCGCGGTAGAGGGAGAGTATCTTTTCTGCACTATCAACGACGTCGCCTATCTGATGGCATACGTGGGCCAGGATACTGTCATTACTCTGCCTAATACCTTTAGGGGCAATAGCTACCAGCTGTATAAGTACGCCTTCGCACGGCAGGACTTCCTTACCCAGGTGACCCTGCCCATAGGGCCTACCTCTATTCCCGAGGGCGCCTTTATGACCTGTTATAACCTGACCGAGGTCAACGTGCCTCAGGGCGTGACGGTGATTGGTGAAACGGCGTTTAGCAGCTGCACCTCTCTTCTCAGCATGTCTCTGCCCCACAGTGTCACTGTGATTCAGCAGAATGCCTTCTCCAGCTGTACCAGCATGACCTCTCTGACCCTGTCCCAGAGCCTGACCACCATCGGCGAGAGCGCCTTCTGGGATTGCAATTCTCTTACCACCCTGGTGTTGCCTGCCAGTCTGACCAGAATTGACCCCTTTGCCTTCCAGGAGTGCACCGATCTGGTTTCCGTTACCTTCGAAGGAGAGGGACAGTGGATTCTGATGACTGACCCCCTTGCCGCAGGCGGACAGTCCGTGGACGTCAGCATCCCCGACTGGAATGATAACTATCTGAGAGCTACCTACGACGACAAATATTGGATCAAGATGTAATCCCGACAGGAAACTGAAAAACTGGAGAAAATAAAGTGATAAAGCGCATTTTATCCCTTCTGCTCCTGTGCCTTTTGGCAGTCAGCCTAACCCTGGCTATGACGGCATGCGGAGAGGGCGAAAGCGAGCCCTCTGCCCCTGGGGAAACCCCTGGCGAGGGTGGCGGTGAAGGTGGCGAAGAGCCCGGAGAAGGACCTGGCGAAGGCACCGGGGAGGTGTATTCCCAGGGGTTGGCATACACCGTCAACACGTATATGCTTAACGGTCAGCCCACCTGTACCGTTACGGGTATGGGCAGCTGCACCGATGCTGTTCTGAAAATCCCCCCGGAGATCGACGGCAACGTTGTGACCGCCATCGGGCGGGACGCCTTCTACGGCAGGACGGCACTCCTGGGCGTGGTGATCCCCGACACCGTGACGACGGTTGGGGACTACGCCTTCCGTGACTGCACCAACCTGGCGGTGGTCAGGATCGGGGCAGGGGTATATTCCATTGGCTGGGGTGCCTTTGGCTATTGCTCGTCCCTGGTCAGCATTACCCTGCCTGCCGCACTGAATACGGTGGGTTCCCTGGCATTTGAATACTGCTATAAGCTGTATGAGATCATCAACCTGTCCTCCCTCAATTTGCAGGCCGGCTCCTCGGCTTACGGCGGAATTGCAGAGTATGCCATCTACATCCACCAGGGGGAGACCAAGATGGTGATGGAGGGGGACTACCTCTTCTGCGATATGGGAGAGGTGAAATACCTTATGTCTTATCTGGGAAAAGACACCCAGATTACTCTGCCTGAAACCTTCCGTGGCAGCCAGTATCAGCTGTATCCATACGCCCTTGCCTATAATATGAACCTGACACGGGTGAATTTGCCCACCTACATGACCTATTTGCCCTCCTACACCTTCTTTGGGTGCAGTGCTCTTACAGAGGTGGGTCTGCCCCAGGGGCTGACGGACATTGGGCGGAACGCCTTTGCCAGCTGTACCTCTCTTACCAGCATTGATCTGCCCGACGGGGTGGAGAGAATTGGGGAATATTCCTTCTACTACTGCACCTCGCTTGCCGGCATCGACCTGCCCCAGAACCTGGAGGTGATTGGCGAGGGGGCATTGGGCTATTGCACCTCTCTCACCAGCATGACCATCCCCGCCTCTGTAAAATACATTGGCATCTGGGCATTCCAGGACTGCGAAAACCTGACCACCGTTACATTTTTAAGCGACACGGCGTGGCTGATGACGGATAGCCCCGCGTCTACTGAGGGCGATCGCAGAACCCCCGGTAAGGATACCACCAACGCCATCGCCCTGAAGGAAACCTACGTAAATAAGTATTGGATCAAGAATTAAAAGAAACGTGGTTCGACACTTTCTATAAAGCATTTGGAGGAAAGCATGAAAAGCAAGAGATTACTAACAGTTCTAACCTGCGCATTGCTTCTGGCGCTGGCCTGCCTTTTGGTGGGCTGTGAGGGCGGCACCGAGCCTGGGGAGCCCGCAGAGGAGGGCACCTATACCGTTTCTATTTCCAGCAATATGCAGGAGGCGGGCGTTGTAACCGGCGCAGGCAATTACCGCACGGGGGACAACGTGGTTTTGGTGGCGGTTGCCAACAGCGGCTACACCTTCCTCGGCTGGTATGACGGGGAGACCTGCGTCAGCACCAACGTTATTTACAGCTTTACCATGGGACAGAAAAACCTGTCCCTGACTGCCAAGTGGGGTAGCACCACCGTTACCACTACGGGGCGGGTCGTCAACAGCACGGATGCAAAGGGCGGTAGCTTTACTACCTATACTGAGCAGAAGTTTTCCGCAGGCCAGGGTGTGACCCTGGTGGCCAGCACGGATAGTGGCTACATCTTCCTTGGCTGGTTTGACGGTGAGGAGTGTATCACCACCGAGACCGTCTACGCCTTCGTGATGGGGAACACCTCGGTTCACCTGGAGGCACGGTGGGAAAAGGACACCTATGCCGTTACCGTAAATAAGAATATGGAGGAGGGCGGCACCGTCAGCGGTGCAGGCATGCATCCCTGGGGCACCACTGTGACCCTGACCGCCACCGAAAACGAGGGGTATACCTTCCTTGGCTGGTTTGTAGGTGGCGAATGTGTCACCGCAGAGCTGACCTACAGCTTTGAAATGAACGAGTGGAGCGTTTCCCTGGAAGCAAAATGGGAGCGCAACCTCTACCTCATCACACTGGAACAGAATGTGAATGAGGCAGGAGAGCTGACCGGCGGCGGTGGATATTACCACGGCGAAACCGTCACCGTTACCGCTACCTCTGATGCGGGATACACCTTTGCGGGGTGGTATAACGGCACCCAGCCGGTAAGCACAGAGCCTACCTATACCTTTACCGCAACCGAGGAAATTACCCTGACCGCCATGTGGGAAAAGAACGTCTATACCCTTACGGTAGACAGTAATATCTCCGAGGCGGGCACTCTTACCGGGGCAGGGCAGTACGCCTGGGGCACCACGGTGACTCTGGTCGCTGAGGCAAACGAGGGATACAAGTTCCTTGGCTGGTATCAGGGGGACGAGCCGGTAAGTGAAGATCCCAGCTACTCCTTCGTCATGGGCATGGAGGACGTAAATCTGGTAGCTCAGTTTAAGGTAGTGCCTCAGCATTACACCAGAGAGGGTAACCAGGTTTCCTTCGGCTCTTATCCCCAGACCAAGGTAACCGACACCGACCTGGCAAGCCGTCTGACAGGCTTGGCGGGCACTCTGCCCACCGCAACGGAGGCAGGAGCATGGTCCTCCTACGGCTATTATCTGAACGGCAGTATCCAGAACTTTATGTGGTATATTGACGTGGAAGAGGGAGGAGATATGTACCGCGGGGTATACTTTATCTCCTATCGTCAACGGGTCGGCTACTATGTCAG
>JAZORW010000026.1:0-4541 GCA_045656805.1 Eubacteriales bacterium
TCGCTTCCACATGTCGCGTTTCTTTTGCTTAGCTATGGCTTCAAGCATTGTATCAAGGAGCTTTTTTGATACTCTTATCTTTTTAAAGCAATCGTAAGCATAGCCCTTACCAACCTTTTTAGGATATGCTTTCCAAAATTCCTCAAACATATCGATGACAGGGGACGGGGGCATGTCACCGTGATTTGTTTCGCAATCATACAACCTTGGCGGTTGATTCCATGCCACGCCTTGCGTGGATTCCATACACGCCTTTGGCGTGATTTGGCGGCAAGTGCGGGCATATTCGCCTATGGCGAAAATCCTAGCGAATCTAATGTGGGTTGCCTTGTGCGCCCCTTTTTGTTTTGCCGGGTACCTCAAAGCCCCCGTTTCCGTTGACTCCCTTTTCCAGTCGTGCTATACTTAATGTATAAACAATGCCACAGAGTGGCATCCCGGGAGGGCAGATATGCAGGATATCTCGCAAATTGATAAGAATTTTAAAATCGAAACGAAGATAGATAAACCGGATATTCGCTTTTATGACGTGTTGAACGCACCCTTTCAGGTGCACGGCGTGTTTTATGAAAACGGAAGGTTCAGACGTATGCCCGAGGCAGTGGCAAAGAGCGTCAACGAGGGGGTATATGCCCTCCATGCCAACGGGGCAGGGGGGAGAGTCCGTTTTCGGACTGATTCTCCCTACGTAGCTATCCATGCCAAGATGTCACGGGTGGGGAAAATGCCCCATTTTGCTCTGTGCGGCTCTGCCGGCTTTGACCTGTACGTAAAGAATGAATATACAGCCTCCTTCGTGCCTCCCTTTGATATTACCGACGGCTTTGAAAAGGTGGTGGAGCTGGGAGAGGGAAAGATGCGGGAGATCACCATTCATTTCCCCCTGTATAGCAGCGTAGATCAGCTGTATATTGGTTTAAAGGAGGGGGCAAAGGTGGCCGCCCCCACCCCCTATAAAATTGAGAAGCCCATTGTGTATTACGGCTCCTCCATCACCCAGGGGGGATGCGCCTCCCGCCCCGGCACCTCCTACCAGGGCTTCGTTTCCAGGGCACTGGGGGCGGACTATATCAACCTGGGCTTTTCCGGTAGTGCCAGGGGAGAGGAGCCCGTGGGCGAGTATATTCGGGGGCTGAGTATGTCCGCCTTTGTTCTGGACTATGACCATAACGCCCCTACGGTAGAGCACCTGGAAAAGACCCACGAGCGGCTCTTCCTTGCCGTCCGCCAGGCACAGCCCCATCTGCCTATCCTTCTGCTGACCCGCCCTAAGTATCATTTGACCGACGTGGAGAAGGCACGGTTGGAGGTGGTGAGGACCACCTACCAAAATGCCCTGGCAAGAGGGGATAAGAACGTGTATTTCATAGAGGGGCGCGACCTGATGCGTCTGGCAAAGGGAGAGGGAACGGTGGACGGGACACATCCCACCGACCTGGGCTTCTTCTCCATGGCAAGGGAAATCACGAAGGTGCTAAAGAAAATTTTGTAAAACGAAAAGAAAAGCCAGGGCTCGGAAGCCCTGGCTTTTCTTATGTAGAATATCAAGCTCACAACGGCAAGCCTTGAAGCTTTACTCCTTGAAATTCCTGTCGCCCATCACACAATCGGTGATAACCTTAATAACCGTTTTCATATCGTCGGAGCATCTCTTGGCAAGCCATTCCGTTATGATAGCAAACACGCCTGTCAGATAGAATTTCATTACGTAGTCGCGTTCCGCCTCGGGAATGCGAAAGCGAGCAAGTATGGGACTGAAGATATGCTGAAACATTTTGTCATACACTTCTTCGTCCATATGCATCGAATGGAACTGCTTGACAGATACCTTAAATAAACGCTGATTATCCTTGATAAACGTCAAATACGGTATAAGATATTTGTCTGTGATAAACAAAAGCTCCTCACGCTTGCAGGCTTCAAATTGCAGAGATATGCGTTGCTGGTCTACCTCGTAGTATCCTAAGTGCTTGTCAATAATATAGCGTGTAGCTTCCTTTAGCAAGTCCCGTGTGTTTTCATAATGCAGATAAAACGTGGAACGGTTTACCCCTGCCGTATCACATATTTCTTTAATGGTGATATATTCAAAGTCCTTCTTTTCAAGCAGCGTAAGGAGGGCTTCGTCCATTTTGACGGCAGTGTTGAAATATTTGCTTTCGTTTTTATTCATAAAAACAACCTCCCGGGGTGTGTACTTACCTTCGCTGATTTCTTTTGCAAGCTCCACAATCTCATAAGCGTACTTCTTTTTGCCTTTTTCAAGCATTTTGGTGTAGATAGGGTAGTTCACGCCGCATCCAAGCATACCGATAATACCAACGATAATACCAAGCACCATGCTGTTCCCAATGACTTGCATAGCAAGGCACATTCCCGTACCAAATACTAAGGCGGAAAGAATACCTAAGGTATAAGTAAAAACGGTTGCAGGAAGCTTTGCCTTGGCATCCAGCTTGCGAAGAGCTATGATTTTGGATTTGTCTTTAGGAGCGTACTCCTTTGCGATGGATTCTGCGTAAAGTTTGTCTGTGTTCATTTCGGTTCTCCTTTTTTGTTTGTTGTGACCTTAGTGTATCAAGAAAGGAAAGGAGAAGGAACAACACCTTTTCAGAAAAACGTTGTTTTGAAAAAGCGATTCGCTAAGTAGACGCCAAGCAGCGTTTCTAAAGAAAAAGACGCCGTCAGGCGTCTTTTTTGCGTTTGGTCTTTTCTGCCGGCTTTGGTGTGTCGGAGAGGTGCTGACGCAGGGCGGTCATAGCCTCCAGGGACAGATAGTAGCTGAGAAGCAGAATAAATCCGTCCAGCACCGCGGTGGCGATCTCCCAGTTGGTGAAGCACCAGAAGTAGGTATAGCCAAAGTCGAAAATGCCCCAAACGTAGCCGAAAACAGAGTAGGCAAGGTAGAGCAGCAGGGCTGTCAGCACACTGCGTGCCATGGGGGTGGAGACCAGGCCGTCCTCCTCAGCCTCAGTGGGGTAGGGCCTCCTGGATGAATGGAAGAAGAAATGGCAGATGCCCCATACCGCCAGTAGCATGCCACCCTCCAGCAGCAGCGCGTAGAGCAGGGTGTTGATGGCGGCGGCAGACAGAGAGTAAGAAAACTCATAGCCCAAATACAGAAAATCCGCAAAGTAGGACAGCAGGCTGCGGCAGAGGGCAGAGAGGATAAACAGCCCCAGGGTGCCAAGGCAGGTGCGGAAGCGACCGTGGCTGCTGTGATACAGTGCCAGGGTCAAAATAGACAGGGTGGCAACCAGGTGGAACAGACTCAGAAAAGTCTGGAAGACGTAGGTGAAGACCAACGCCCGGTAATACACACCCGTCAGGATCAAAAGGGTGCTGAGAATGCCGAAGGCAACCTCTCCCACACAGGCGGGGAGCAGGACACGCCGCTTGGCATCAGCGGGTAGAAGAAACTGCATGAAGAAGCTCCTTGTAAATTACTGCCCCTATTGTAGCATAAAAAGACAGAGTTTGCAAAAGAAAATAGAGAAAATGGCGGTTGACCGGCATCCAAATTGTAACCAAATTGTAAATTTTTAGATTTATAAAAAGTTTCTCTTGCAAAGAAGATAGGTATTATTATATAATACTCACATCTGCGCATGCGCAGAAATATAATTCTCACACAGAGCCGTCCCGTGCCGGTGCCCCTCGGGGTCGTACGGTTAGAACTCTGTGGTGGACAAACCATAGGAGGAACAGAAAATGTTCAACATTTCCATCAAGCAGCTGCTTGAGGCAGGTGTACATTTCGGCCACCCCACTAAGAAGTGGAACCCCAAGATGGCTGAGTACATCTACACCACCCGTAACGGTATTCACATCGTAGACCTGCAGAAGACCGTTAAGAAGTTTGAGGAGGCTTGCACCTACGTGCGTTACCTCTCCGAGGCAGGCGGATCCGTCCTGTTCATCGGTACTAAGAAGCAGGCTACCGACACCATTAAGGAAGAGGCCGTTAAGTGCAGCATGTACTACGTTAACATGCGTTGGCCCGGCGGTATGCTCACCAACTTCAAGACCATCCGTAAGAGCATCGCCCGTCTGATCGAGCTGGAGAAGATGCAGGAGGATGGCACCTTCAATCTGCTTCCCAAGAAGGAAGTAGCGAAGCTCCTGAAGGAGATGGAGGATCTGGAGAAGAACTACGGCGGTATCAAGAACATGGAGAACCTGCCTGACGCAGTATTCGTTGTTGATACTCACAAGGAGCACAATGCAGTAATGGAGGCTAAGAAGCTGGGCATTCCTGTAATTGCTATCGTAGATACCAACTGTGATCCCGACGACGTGGATTATATCATCCCCGCAAACGATGACGCTATCCGTGCCATTAAGCTGATCACCGGCGCTGTTGCCGATGCAGTGATCGAGGGCCGCGGTGGCGAGCAGACCGCCGACGTTGAGGCTCCCGCTGCTGAAGAGGTAGCTGAGACCGCTGACGCCGAGTAATCGAGAGGAGAACAAACATGGCTAACATTTCTGCAAAGGACGTAGCCGAGCTGCGTAAGCAGACCGGTTGCGGTATGATGGAC
>JAZORW010000027.1:0-9562 GCA_045656805.1 Eubacteriales bacterium
GCGTCCTCCATCATCTCTGCGGTGATGGTGAACTCCTTCATGAACTGGATATGCTCGATAAACTTACGGTAGGTCTCCTGAATATCGTCATTCTCCGCACCTGCACCCTCAGGGGCAGCACGGAATACGTCGAACTCGTTCTGACCCACGATGGTCTCACCGAACTTATTGGACTTCTCCACGTTGAAGAGCCAGTCACGGATACCGCCCTGACGGGTCAGAAGGTCGCTCTCATGCTCGATCACCATCTTAATGGGGGTTTCCAGCTTACCCACCTGGGCATTGTTCATGCCCGAGGATTTAGAAAAAAGAATTGCCATATTTCACACTCCTATCAGAATTTTACGAAGACGCCGCTGTCGCCCTCACCCAGGTCCAGAATTTCTGCCACACCGGAGGCGGTCACGTCGCTGACGCCCATACCGTCCTCTGCCAGGGTCACCTTGTCACCCAGCTTCAGGGCGGTCACGTCCCCCGTCAGGGGGCACTCAAAGATCATATCCTGTGCCACGGCGTAAACGGGCAGGCTTTCGCCCTTTGCCACACCACAGCACATATAGGTGGGGGTCTTGGTGGAACCGCACTGAGTCAGGTATCCACCCTCCAGGGCCAACGCCTGACCCACACCGAAATTGTCGGAGGCACGCTTGGGAAGATACATGGGCTCTCCCTGGTTAATTCTGCCTCCCAGAATTTTGACTAAACGAAACATATTACACTCCTTATTTGTTATTTACATCTGGCCCACAGCCGCTGGATCTCTCCCTCGGTCATATCGCCAAACAGCTCCTTTGCCGCCGCCATTTCGGCGGGGCTCATGGCAGAGGCGTCGGTGGTTGCCCCCAAGGGCACTGCCGAGCGGAGATGGGAGCGGTTGTCATACCCCGCCCGGGCAATGACACAGTGGCAGGCTGCCCATAGGGCCTCCTCCACGCTCAGCCCTGCATCTCTCAGGGCTGCATATCTGCCCGCATTGGGTAGCTGGGAAAGGTGGCTCAGCCCCTCCATCATAGGGGACAGACGCCGGATCTCCTTCAGATCCCTTCCTGCCATGGCGGCATAGTCCACCGCCTGGGGATCCACCTCTTCCGCGGGTGTGCCATTGGGCGCCCCCTCCTCTGTTACGGGGGTCGCCGCCTCCTCTGCCAGTCCCTCATAGGGGGTGTTCAGCACCTCCACGGGGGTCTCCGTCACGGTGATCTCCTCTCGCACTTCTTGCATTTGCTCCATTTTTCCTCCTTACTTCTTCACACGCAGGTCATCCCCACGGCGTACGGTAGCCTTGGGGGTACCCTTTTGGGTATGGGGTGCCTGAATGGGGGCACCGCTGACGGTGGCGTAGGGATTTTGTCTTTTGATTTCTTTCATATTTTTCTCCTTGTTAATAATAGAGTAGGTGGTTCTTTTCCTGCCCCGCTGCCACGGTGTATACCGCATCGGCCAGCTCCTTGGCTACCTCCTCGCCCACACCGCAGGATAGGGCGTAGGCATAGGCGGCGTCACGGGTCAGATCCAGCTCCAGCATCCTGTTCAGAATGGTAGCGCGTTGCTGTACGGTGGCTGCGTTTTTGGGCTTGCTCTCCATATTGGAGAGCAGGGTGGCGGTGAGGGCGGCGGTGTCCTTATCCAGCCCTGCGTTCAGGGAATAGGCGTAGGCAGTATCGTAGGTGCTGATACCCTGGGTACGCAGCTCCTCCACCACCCCCTCTGCCCCCTCACCCATACGGGTCAGATACTCGTAGTAGGTGGGCAGATGCTCCCCCATCGCCTCTCGGGCGTCCTGTTTTGCATTCGCTATCCTACCGGATAGCTTCTGCCCCTCTTCCTCTGCCAGCAGGTGGCTATAGCCGCTCTTGCCCAGACCCTTTTGCCCCAGGCTCTCCGCCTTGGCACCGTAGGTGGGCAGACCTCGCAGATAGTCAGAGAGGGCGTTACCTATCTCCCCTCGGGCGTCCTTTGGGGTCACCCCCTGCTGCTTCAGCCATTTGCTGTAGCTGCCGGAGCCACGCAGGCTCTCGTATAGGTCAAGATACTCCTGCATGCTGCTCTTCTTGGACACGCTCTCCGCCCCCTCTCTTTATGAGGTCCATAAAATACTCCACGTTTTCTCGGGCGAAGGGATAGTGGGACCGCTCCTGATTTTGCCAGTATCTCAGCAGGGTGGCAGGGGCGGTGGGATCGCCTAAAGTGCCTGCCTGGAGGTTCTCCAGGTTCTTTTTCCACATTTCCTCCCGCTGCTGCTCGGGTCCCCCGGATAGGTCTACCGAGAAGAGATACCCATCGTCGTAGGTATATCCCCCGGTGACGGGGTCAAACTCCAGAAAATCGTAGCGGTGGAAGGTGGCACCGTGCTTCACCCCGTAGCAGTCGGTATAGGTCAGGCGTCTGGGCTCGTCTGCATAGGCAAGGTACAGACCGAAAATAATTCTGTCCAGTGCCGCATAGGCGGTGTATTTCATACGCCGCTTTGACTCCAATCGACCTGCCGCCTGCTGTACACGGATCTGGCGGGAAACGCCCGACTCACCCTTGGCGGTATCCATGCCCTGGTAGGCATCCGAGATACCCACGATACGCTTTGCCTGCTCATAGAGCCGCTCTGCCTGGGCAATATCCTGAGAAATATCGGGGGTGGTGTCCACGGTGCCATAGCTGGCGGCACTCTCCCCGGGACGCAGGCGTATCACCTGCCCAAATACCGCATTGTTCACCGTAATGCTGGCATCCTCCGGCACCATGGGGGTGACACCGGAGCGCATCAGCTTCTGCATAATGCGGCTCTCCACCTTATTGATGGACTGCTGTTGGGGGCGAATGCAGGCGCAGTCTGACTGACCCAGCAGCTCCCTGTCGCAGGAGGTGTTGCGGCGGATGACAATGGGGAATTCCTTCGGCACGTAATAGGGGATCCTGGTGGGGATCTCATAGCAGTCTGCCTCCCCACCGTACAGGGTGGTTTTAGCAGGAATGGCGGTGCCGTCCTGCAAAAGGATGTCGTGGGTCAGCACCTCCGTCTCCTGGGGTCTGTATTCTCTCTCCCCGCCGCATTCACAGGCGTCACTCGGAAGCCCGCAGGCACGGCAATAGCTACCCTTTCTGCCGTAATACTGCTCGTGGTCAGAGAGCAGGGCGTCCCCCGACCATGCAAATCGGCAGACCTCCCCCCGTCCGTTTTTCCAGAAGCACAGCACCACGGTCACCGTGTCCTCGTCCTCTCTGCCCTCGCTCTCACTTTCAATGGCAGCCAGTGCGGCTACCTCACGGCTTACGTCAAAGCGACGGCAAAGCTCCTCTCTCGTGGTAGTGAAGCGCAGAAAACAGTATTCCATATCCTGAATACGGTATAGGTTTGGCTGGGGGATAAAATCTCTGGGGCTGATGCAGTCCACACGGACGCCCCCCACCTCCCCTGCCTCACGCAGGGTGTGATCCCATTCCACCAGCCAGATACTGCCGCCGTAGATATAGGTATACCGCTCGTCCAGGTCGTTCAGCTCCTCGAAGGGCAGGCGATCTCGCAATCTTGCCAGCAGCCGTTCCACCGAGGTGGCATTCCTTTCGTGCCTTTGGGTATAGTGCCTTGCACTGACCTTCGGGGCGGGAATGTCGGAATTCACCTGGCTCTCAATAATTTCATAGGTAATGTTTCGCACCGCCGAGGCTCTTTCGCCACTGCCGTCAATGGCGTCACTGCCCTTATACTGCTCCAGATGGCGGTGCAAAACCTCTGTCACCTCAGACCGACAGCTCTTGGCGTTCTCATACAGATCACGGAAGAACTGCAGCCTGTCGGTGTGCTTGTCAATATACATTCCTTGTTCCTTTCTTAAGGGGTGAGAAGAGGGGTCCCGTACCGTCGTCTCAGGTATTCCCTTTCCTCCTCCCCTGCCCTTTCATAATCCTCCAGCAGATCCCTGTGCCATAGCACACCCTGGCTTTGGGGTGGCTCCGAGGGTCGACTGTAATAGATAGCAAATCCCCTGAGGGCATCGGGGGCGTGGGTAATGGCGTGGGGCTCCGTCAGGGTATCGGTGGGACGCAACGGGTCTGTCTGCAGCATAGGCAGGCACCTGATCAGCTCGGTGCAGGTGCGGAAAATGTGCAGACGCGGCCCACCCTCCCTCTGGCGAAGCAATTCTTTCACAGACAACCACCCCGTTTCTCTGTCGTTGGCCGTTTTGGTAAAATGAAGCCCCGCCTCCCCGAATAGCAGAGCCTTGCTCCTCCCGCTCTCCTGACTGCGCGCCCACAGGTCGGGGGGTGCAAGGGTGGCATATATCTGCTCCTCGGGAGGGGTTGCCTCCAAAATAGCCTCTGCGGCACAGGATACGATCATATCCGATGCACACAGCTCACGGTAAACGTAGGCGTTTCTGTCCGAATCCACCGCTACCCAAAGGCAGGCCAGACGGTCAAGGCCGTAGTCAATGGTGCGGTAACGCCTAAGATGAGAGGGAAGCTGGAAGGGATCACAGGTATGCACGTCATAGGAAAATTCCGTGAAATACTGCCCCTCAAAGATGTTCCAATCTCCGTATAGCAGGGCCTTCCTTTCCCTCTCGGGCAATGCCAACAGCCGCCTTTTATAGTCGGGGTCGGCACGCATAAGAAACAGATTGTCGTCAATCTTCGACGGTATGAAGACCCTCTCACTGCCGTCAGGTGCCCGAAAGGGGGTGCCCGGCGGGGATGGGTCTACAAACCGTGCCTTTACCCACCCGTGGCCCACGCCACCCGGATTGGTAGAGGACTTGATTTGCTTTGGGTATCCGCTGACACCGCGGACACGGGAGATCAGATAGAGATACTGAAACTCCGTAAAATGGGTCAGCTCGTCAAAGCGGACCACGTCGTACTCCGCACTCTGATACTGGAACACGTCGTTTTCGGTGGCGCAGTAGCCGAAGTCGATCATGCTTCCGTTAGAAAACCTGCCTGTATGACTGGTGGCATGGTAAGAATAAATGTCACGGGGATACAGACCCAGGCTCACACGGATGAGGGATTTCTCCAGCTCCGAAAAGGTGCGTCGCAGTATCAGCTGCTTGGAGGCAGGATACTTCAGGGCATACAGAAGTGCGTCAATTAACTGCCCGAAGGATTTGCCGCCCCCGGCAGCCCCTCCGAACAGCACCTCCGTGGCGGTGGCGTCTAAAAACTGCTTTTGCTTTTTGGTAATGCGCAGCCTCATTCCACCACCTCCAGGGTCAGGGAAAATTCTCCGCCGGGGTTCTCCCCGCCCGGGCTGAACATCTCTGACAGAAGGAACTTGCACATGGTGGGGTCATACTGCTTTGTCAGTGCCCCACGGATCAGGTGGGAGATCTGCCTCTGTCGGCACTCCTCCCATGCGGCGGCAAACTCGGGGTTCTCCCGCCGCCAGCCCTCTAAGGTAGCCAGGGTGACACCCAGGGTGGTGGCAAAATGGGAAAAGGTAGGGAAGGCACCCGTTCCGTCCTCAAAATATAAGAGCATCTGCCGCTCGTAGCATTGACTGTATGGCATGCCTTCACCTCCTTTTTTCTCGTTTCTTGCTCTGGCTATCCTGCATCTTCATTCTAAGAAAATACTGTCTTGAAAGGGGCTCACACGCCCCGAAACCAAATAGGGTCTTTTGGGGTGTCTACCAAGACAAAGGCAAAAGAAAAAAGGGGGATTTCCCCCCTTTATTTTCCGGCATCTCACACAGCCACGGCACCCCCCGCATCCCACAGCGTGCCTCGGCTTTTTCCTCCCCGTTCCACCTGACGGCAGATAGGGGGTAACGGCGGTATGCAACGGCATACGAAAAAGGAAAAAGGACGGAAATGATTCCGTCCTTTTGCGCCCATATCGGCTCTCTTATTCACTCTTTGCACCTGCTACGGCAGGCTGCTTTTGCTCTTGGGGCTTTCTGCGGCGACGACCGCGCACCTTTCTGCGCACCTCGCTGACCTTCAGCTTTTCTCTGTATGCCTCCACCTCCTCGGGGGTGGCGGGGGTCAGGGTCTTTCTGGCACGCCAGGTGCCGTTGATGTTTTTATGCAGCTTCAGCCCCATGAGCATCTCACCGTGCTCCTCACAGCCCAGCAGCACCGTGTACCGCTGTCCCTTGGAATGCAGGGTTTTGTCCAGTGCCTTCATTTCTCCCTCACACAGGGGGCATCTTGGCTGGGTCACACACCGGCAGGACAGCAGCTCTGAGATCTCCCCGTATCCCGTTTCCCCCGTGTCGGCATTTCCGATCTCGGTGTCCTCAAGATAGGGGCCACAGGGCTTCCCTGCCTCGGCGATCCCCTTGGCAATATCCAGCTTCGCCGCAACCTTGGCGGTGAAATAGGCGTCGTTCAGGGCATCGTGGGCGGGCAGATTCTGCTCAATGGAGAATAGCTCCATGGCGTACTCCAGGGATCTCTGACGGTTCACACCGTCGGTCTGTGCATTGAAGATGGGCTGGAGGTCGTACACGTTATCCAGCCACTCAGTGGGCAGGGCGTGGGCACGCAGATTGTCCTTCAGCATAGGGATGTCGTCGGGGCCCCAGGTCAGAAATGCGAACTCCTCTCCGCACCAGCGGTGGAAATTCTCCTGTGCCTCGGGCAGGGGCACGCCGGCGTCGATCATCTGCTGTGTAATGCCCGTCAGCTGACGGACGTGGCGGTGTATCTTGCGGAAGAAACGGGGCTTTACTATGACGCTGTAGCTGCCGCAAATACGCAGCTCCTCGTCCAGCTTTACCGCACCGATCTGGATCACCTCACCACGCAAACGGGTGCCCAGGCGACGCTGTACGGCCTGAGACTGCTCCGCATAGGCCTGGTTCCATTCCAGGTCAAGGGTGATGTAGAACATGATTTATCTCTTTCCGTCCCCCCGGTAATGGCGGGGACTGCACGGCGCATTTCTGCCCGTCCTCTAAAATCTCAACATGCAGAGTATACAACATTTACCCCCATCCGTCAAGGGAAAACGCCCAAACTCCCCTCAAAAAAGGGTTTCCAACACACGGGGCAGCTCCGAAAGAGAGGAAACGGTGGCTGTGGGCCGGGGTGCCCCGGAGGGCAGCTCCTGTCCGTGTGAGATCCAGAGGGTGCGCAGACCGGCACCGATCCCTCCCGCAATATCGGAGGTCAGGCTATCTCCCACCACCACCGAACCGACACGCCTGTCCTCCCCCAGGGCGTCAAAGACCCGATCAAAAAACCGGGGGTCAGGCTTTACGTAGCCTACCCGTTCAGAAATAAAAACACCGTCAAAATAGGGCAAAAGACCGGACCTTGCCAGCCTACGGTCCTGCACGGCGGCGGTGCCGTTGGATACCAGATAAAGGGAGTACCTTTTCCCAAGAAGCTCCAGAACCTCCACGGCACCGGGCAAAAGGGTGCTGCTTTCACCCAGACGGGCCTCGTAAAGTGCTTTGGTCTCCTGCGGATCCCTTTTCACCCCCAGGGCGGAGAACAGGAGCTCAAACCGCCTCACCAGAACCTCCTCCCGGGTCACCTCTCCCCGCTCCAGGCTCTGCCACATGTCGCGGTTGATGGTATGGTAAAGCTCCACCGTCTCCCGGGTGGGAGAGAGCCCCAGCTCCGTCAGGGTTCGGGAAACCGCCTCCCGCTCAGAGGCACGGAAATCCAGTAAGGTATCGTCCAGGTCCATCAACAGTGTCTGTACCACGGCTCTCCTCCTTCTCGCCTTTTCTTTGTTATATCCTATCACAGGGCGGTGAAAAATACAAGAGCCCATCAGGCTCTGTCCCGATGAATATACTATTACATAGTATATATTTGACAACACCGCCTTTTTGTGGTAGAATAGAATGAATTTTTATGGGCATACGGAGGTAGACTATGAAGGTGCTTGTAACAGGCGTCAGAGGTCAGCTGGGTCACGACGTGGTGGCAGAGCTGGCAAAGAGGGGACACACCCCCATTGGCGTAGATATTGAGGAAATGGACATTACCTGCCGAGAGAGCGTAGAGGCAACCCTAAAGAAGCACGCCCCCGATGCAGTGATCCACTGTGCCGCATGGACCGCCGTGGACGCCGCAGAGGATGAGGAAAATATCCCCACCGTCAGACGGGTAAACCGTGACGGCACCCGCTATATTGCCGAGATGTGCCGCTCTCTTGGATGCAAAATGATGTATATCTCCACCGACTACGTCTTTAACGGTCAGGGGGAACGCCCCTGGGAGCCCGAGGACAGGCGTGAGCCCCTCAGCGTCTATGGGAAAACCAAGTGCGAGGGCGAGGAGGCGGTGGAAGCCTGCCTTGATAACTACTTTATCGTGCGTATCGCCTGGGTATTCGGTGTCAACGGCAAGAATTTTGTAAAGACCATGCTGAATCTGGGCAAGACCCGTACCTCCCTCTCGGTGGTAAACGACCAGATCGGCAGCCCCACCTACACCTATGACCTGAGCCGCCTTTTGGTGGATATGATCGAGACCGACCGCTACGGCATCTACCACGCCACAAACGAAGGCCTGTGCTCCTGGTACGACTTCGCCTGCGAGATCTTCCGTCTGGCAAAGGATAGGAACCCCGTCTACGCCGCCGTACAGGTGACCCCCGTAGACTCCTCCGCCTTCCCCGCAAAGGCGAAGCGACCCTCCAACAGCCGTATGAGCAAGGAAAAGCTCACCGAAAACGGATTTGAAAGGCTCCCCACCTGGCAGGACGCCCTGGCAAGATATTTAAACGAGATCGAGGTATAAATCATGGGACAGATTAAAGTAACTAAGGCACCCATCGAGGGTCTGTATATTATTGAGCCCGCCGTCCACGGCGACAGCCGCGGCTATTTCATGGAGACCTACAGCCTGCGGGATATGCAGGAGGCAGGTCTGAATATGACCTTCGTGCAGGACAACCAGTCCATGAGCGTGAAGGGCGTGCTCCGCGGCCTCCATTTCCAGAAGCAGTTCCCCCAGGGAAAGCTGGTACGGGTCATTCGCGGCCGTGTCTTTGACGTGGCAGTGGACCTGCGTGCCTCCTCTCCCACCTACGGCCAATGGTTCGGGGTTGAGCTGACCGCAGAAAACAAGAAGCAGTTTTATATCTCCGAGGGCTTTGCCCACGGATTTTTGGTGCTGAGTGACGAGGCAGAGTTCTGCTATAAGGTCACCGACTTCTACCATCCCGGGGACGAGGGCGGTCTGGCATGGAACGACCCCGCCATCGGCATTCAGTGGCCTGAGCTGCTTGGCACCTACCGGGGCAACGCAGACAGCGAGGGCTATACTCTCTCCGACGGCACCCCCCTGAAGCTGAGTGATAAGGACAAGGGCTGGCTGCCCCTGGAGTCCACCTTTACCTTCTGATATGTTGACCATCGACTTTATCTGCCCCCTGTACCACGGGGACAAGTATATTGACGGCCTTCTCTCCCGCCTGGCATGCCAGAAGGACGTAACCATCCACCGTGGGGTATTTGTGATTACCGACGACGGCTCTGACCTGTCCTATGTGAAGGAACGGATCACAGAGGCCGGCTATACCTACACTCTCTTGCCCAAGGCAGAGTTTTCCCACAGCACCAGCCGAGAGAAGGCAATGTATGAAAGCTGCGAGAGTGAGCTGG
>JAZORW010000028.1:0-9125 GCA_045656805.1 Eubacteriales bacterium
CCCCACACCCAAAAGGGTGACCAGGAGCAGCAGGGCTACCCCCATCGCCATCCCCTGTTTCAGTCCTCTCATGCCTGTCCCCCTGTCTTTTGACA
Organism: Eubacteriales bacterium; assembly: GCA_045656805.1. Lineage (GTDB taxonomy): Bacteria > Bacillota > Clostridia > Oscillospirales > CAG-272 > UBA1740. The sequence goes on from JAZORW010000028.1 coordinate 96, forward strand.
CAGTATATGCCAAGGGGGGCTCATATCATTAACTCTATTTGGCAAAAATAAAAATATTCTAAAACCTCTTGGCAGGCCCATTTCCTTTGTGGTATACTGTATTTGTCGAAGGTTGCGTTTTTTCTCGGGGGGCACTCTCCCGAAGGAGACCCTCGGCAACGAAAGGATTAATTCTGATGATTGTAATTGAAATTCTGTTAGAGCTGATCTGCGGTCTTGCCCTGTTCCTCTACGGTATGGACGTGATGGGTGACGCACTGAAGAAGAGTGCGGGCTCAGGGCTGAAGACCACCCTTGGAAAAATGACCGCCAATCCCTTCAAGGGCTTTTTGCTGGGCCTGGTGGTTACGGCTATTATCCAGTCCTCCTCCGCCACCACGGTTATGGTGGTGGGCTTTGTAAACTCCGGTACCATGACCCTGCTCCAGTCTGTGGGCGTGATCATGGGTGCCAACGTAGGTACTGCCGTCACCGCCTGGCTGACCGGTCTTTCCGGGCTGAACTCTCAGGGTGCCAGCACCGCATCTGACCTGGTCAAGTGGCTGAAGCCCGACTCCTGGATGCCCATCCTTGCCCTGATCGGCATTCTGCTCATCATGTTTGTGAAGCGTGGCAAGAAGCGGGACGTGGGTATGATCCTCATCGGCTTCTCCGTGCTGATGGTGGGTATGAGCCTGATGTCCTCTTCTGTCAGCGGCCTGAAGGATAACGAAACCTTCTGTAACATTCTCACCTTCTTCGAAAACCCCATCTTAGGTGTGCTGGCAGGTCTGGTGCTGACTGCCATCGTCCAGTCCTCCTCCGCCTCCGTGGGTATCCTCCAGTCTCTGACCATTACGGGTGCCATCTCCTACGGTGCCGCCATTCCCATTATCATGGGTCAGAACATCGGTACCTGCGTCACCGCCCTGCTGTCCTCTATCGGCGCCAACAAGAACGGTCGCCGTGCCGCACTGATCCATCTGTATTTCAATATCATCGGCGTAGTGGTAGTGCTCTCCGGCTTCTATGTGCTGAACGCCTTCCTGGACTTCGCATTCCTCGACACCTCCATCAACATGTGGGGCGTAGCCGGTGTCCACACCGTCTTTAAGCTGATCTCGGTTGCCCTGATCGGTCCCTTCTACCGTCAGCTGGAGAAGCTGGCGTGCCTCACCATTCGGGACAAGGAGGGCGACAGAGAGGTTGCCAACCTGCTGGACGAGCGTCTTCTGGAGACCCCTGCCATCGCAGTAGAGCGTGCCTCTCAGGTGGCACGCTCCATGGCAGCCGTTTCCTGCACTGCCATTGATAAGGCACTGCAGCTGATGGGCGAATATGACCCCCACCTGGCTGACGAGGCACGGGATGCAGAGGGCAAGGTGGACGCCCTGGAGGATGCCCTGGGCTCCTATCTTGTCAAGGTTTCCAGCTGTGATATGGAGGAGCGTGACTCCCGCCAGATCACAAAGCTGCTGCACATCATCGGTGACTTTGAGCGTATTTCTGACTATGCAGTCAGCGTAGTTTGCTCTTATGAAGAGCTGAAGGAAAAGAAGATTGCCTTCTCCTCCGACGCCTACCGTGAGCTGGGCGTGCTGCAGGATGCCATCCGAGAGATCCTGTCCCTGACCCTGGACGCCTTCTGCTCCAATGACGTGGCTCTGGCAGCTCAGGTAGAGCCTCTCGAGCAGGTAGTGGACGACCTTCACGATAAGATCAAGTCTAATCACATCCTCCGTCTGCAGAAGAGCGAGTGCAGCATCGAGCACGGCTTTATCCTGTCTGACCTGCTGAACAGCTTCCGCCGTATCTCCGACCACTGCTCCAACGTGGCAGGCTGCGTCATTGAGATCTCTCTGCACGATGCCCTGGATATGCATAAATATCTCTCCGACGTCAAGCAGGGCGGTGCAGACTTCGACCGTCATTACAACGCCTACAGCGAAAAATATTCTCTGGCCTAAGGCTAAAAAACAAAACAAAAAGAGAGCGAGCATCTGCTTCGCTCTCTTTTCATATCTCGTCAGGTGTTACCGCCGCTTCCCCTTACGGCCTCCGCCGGCTTTTCCACCCTGCTTTTTCTTCATGGCCTGTCGGCTGGGCGGGGCAGGGTGCTTTTTGGTGCCACCCTTTTGGGGCTGGCTCTTTTTGGGGGTGCCACTCTTTTGAGAGGCACCGCTCTTTTGGGGTGCGGAGCTCTTTTCGGAGGAAGCGTCCTCCTTTTTCTCCCGCTCTGGCAGGGCCTCCAGACCAAAGCGTACTTTGCCGCGGCTCAGGTCTACCTCCTCCACGGTTATGCGGATCCTATCCCCCAGGGTCAGGCGGGCGCCCACCCCACGGCGCAGACTCAGGCTCCCCTCGTCGAAGGTCCATACTCCGGGCAGGTCGCTGATGGGGATCAGCCCCTCACAGGTATTGTCAAGGGAAGCAAAGGCACCGAAGCGGGTCACCGAGGTGACAGTCGCCTCATAGCTCTCTCCCAGCCGCTCGGATAAATACAGTGCCTTATACAGGGCGTCGATTTTCCGCTCTGCCGATAGAGCTCTCAGCTCTCCCTCGCTGGCTGCGTGGGCGGCCTTTGCCGCATAGCCCCACCACCGTCCACCGGCCTCCCCCTCCAGCAGGGTGGCACAGATCATACGGTGGGTGGCCAGATCCGACAGTCGCCTGATGGGAGAGGTAAAGTGACAGTACCGATCAATGCCCAGCCCAAAGTGGGGGGAGCAGACCTCGCTGTATTTTGCCTTGGTCATAGTCCGCAGCAGCATATAGGACACGGGCCCTCCCACGCCCTTCTCACGGGCATTTTCCAGCAGGCGGGCGAAATCCTGCCCCGTGGGGGCATCCCCATAGCATACCCGCCCGATGCCCAGATGGTGGGCATAGGTGGCCAGGGCAGACACCTTGCTATCGTCAGGTGCCTCATGGACACGGTAGACGCAGGGCAGATGCCTGCCGTACATCTTCTCTGCCACGCCCCTGTTGGCAGAGAGCATAAACTGCTCGATCAGCCGCTCTCCCACCCCTCTCTCACGGGGGATGATCTCACAGGGCATACCCTCCTCGTCCAGCAGTATCCTCGCCTCGGTCTGATCCAGCTCTACGTATCCGCCCCGACGGAGCTTCTCCTCTAAAATTTTATACAGACCGTACATTTCCTGAAGAGTTGGCAGAACTTCCTTATATTTTGGATAGAAGGGAGAAGCCTGTCCCTTTTCCAGAAGGTCGTTTACCTCGCTATACACCCCACGCACCCGACTGCGGATGACGCTTCTGGCAATGCGGGTCTCTAAAATATCCCCCTCCGGGGATAGCCGCAGGTGGGCAGACAGGGCATACTTATCCTCCCCTGCCCCAAGAGAGCAGGCGCCGTTTGACAGGCTGGGGGGCAGCATGGGCACCACCTGATCGGTGAAATACACGCTGGTACCACGGGAGAGAACGGTGGCGTCCAGCTCTGTTTTCGGACGCACGTAATGGGAAACGTCTGCAATATGCACGCCCAGAAGATACTCACCCTCGGGGGTGCGGGTCAGGGAAATAGCATCGTCCAGATCCTTAGCATCTGCACCGTCAATGGTGAAAATGATCTCCTCTCTCAGATCCTCTCGCCCATGAAGACTTACCTGCTCCCCTGCCACCTCCTCGGCTTCCTTTAGGGCAAGGGGAGAAAACTCCTCCTGAATTCCGCATTCTGCGAGAATGGCGGCATAGTTTGCCTCTCTTGTATGGGCGGGGCCGAAACTATGGTTCACCCGTCCCCACAAAACCCCGCCGCCACTTCGGCTGCGGTCTAGCAGCACCTCTACCTTGTCCCCCTCACGGGCGTCCCCTACCTCACCTACCAATACCTTGGCATTTAGGTGGGTATCGTCTGGGAGCAGAGTATATTTGGGTGTGCCGTGGCGTGCCCGTCCATAGCGGGGCTCTTCTGCCAGAATGCCAATGACGGTACTGCGCCCCGCCTCCAGAATAGCGGTAACGGTACCCTCTGTGTGGGTGATCCCCCCACGGAGATAGGTGCGGTATCTCACCGCCACCTTGTCCCCGTCCAGGGCTCCGCCGCACTTCCCCTCGGGGATAAAAATATCGTCGTCCCGTCCCGGCAAGGTCACAAACCCATATCCGTTACGGGTGCCCATAAATACACCCTCCCCCTGGATGCCCATCGCTTTAGGCTGGGGCAGAGGGCGTCTCATAGCAGACCCACGTCCGTGGCCTGTCTGTCTTTGGGGTCTATACCCCCCTTTTGTCTTTTTCGTGTGTTTCATACTTTCTTTACTCTGTTTTGTGCGTCAATGAAAAAAAGAAACGGCGGGACTTACCCGCCGTATCTTATGCTGTGAACTTTTTAAAGTATTCGGACATTTCCTGCCACTCGTCACCGCGGAGGTATTCGCCGTAGTTAGGCTGTACTACGTATACCAGGAGAACGATGCAGACGAATGCGATTCCCACCACGGTGGTCAGGGTGCTCAGCAGCTTCTCGTTACGATCAGCATTTTCCCGTCCGTAGTAGGTCTCTGCCCCACCGGAAATGGTGCGGGACATACCCTTTTTACTTTTTTGCAGCAGCATGGATACAACCAGGAATGCACCCATAATCAGCAGGAGGATCATCATTGCGGTTTCAAAGGTGGTCATCTTTCGTCGAGAGAAATTCTCTCGCTCCTTCCAAGATATATTTTAACACATAGATTTTAGCATATACCACGCTAAAATGCAAGTCCCTTTTTAAATTTTTATCTCTTTTGGAAAAGCACACTCTGCACCACACGGTCACAGTAGCTTGCATGGTATATGCGGAGGGTCATCAGCTTCCCGCCAATTGCGCGTAGCTGCTCTGCGGTGGGCAGAGGCAGGGCCATCAGCTCCTTGGCATTCACGCACACAGACTTGGAGGTGGCACGGATATAGGTGTCTACCGCCCCGGAGGACAGATACCCCAAAAGCCCGAAGAGGAAGGGTGCGTCCATCTGCTCCTTGCCGTCCACGTCCACGTAATTCAGCTTATTATGGGTGCTTATATAACGGCAGGAGGGCATGGTGGCTGCCAGATGCACACCGCACATCAGGCGGCGCTTATCCGACTTGGCAGGGGCACGCTTAATGAGCAGCAGGTTCTTGTTAGGCTGCTTCAGGGAGGGGATTCTTGGCAGAATAAACTGTCCCTTGGCACCGCTTCTGGGGAATACGGCAATGCCGTCCCGCAGACACCTTGGGTGAAGCAGGGGCACCGCCCCGTCAAGGGGGGTATCACGCAGCAGCTCACGGTGTCTGGACTCCAGGGTCAGACCCGTATGCACCTTCAGCCCATAGCCTGCGAAGCTGCCGGGCAGGGCACGGATCTTCTCCACCACATCCCGGTCGTTTTCCTCGGTTGCCAGGGTCAGGCGGCAGTCCCCCTCACCGATCACCTTGTCTCTTGGCATCGCCACGGGGGTGGGCAATTCCTCCTCCCCCTCCTCTACGCAGTAAAGGGATACCCGGGGGGCGGCCTCCCCTCTCGTCAGCTTCAGGGTCATGAATTTCTGCAGATTTTCCTTGGTCCTCTCACGGAGGAAGGCAAAGATAGCCTCGGGGGGGCAGACAGAAAACAGCTCACGGCGGAACTCGGTCAGGGTCACCCCCGTGGCGAACACGGTGGGCAGGGTCAGCAGCATCTGTCCCCCGGGGGCGAGCAGAGAGGCTCCCAGCAGGGCAAAGCGTGCCTCCAGGGGCAGGTCTGCCCCTGTCTCTTCCTCCTCGTGGGGGGGATTCATGACCACGTAGTCGTACTGGGGCTCCTCGCGGCAGGTGAGGAAATCCTCCTTTTCCAGGCGGATACGTACCTTCACGTGGTAATCGTGGCGTGCCTTGCGGCGGATACGCTCCAGATTGTTCTCCAGCATGGGCAGATATGCAGGGTCGGTTTCATAGCAGGTCAGGTGGATCTCATTCATGCCCCCCTGACGGCAGAGGCTCTCCACCGCAGCGGCACTGAGAATGCCCGTTCCGGCACCCGCATCCAGAAGGTATACAGCATGGCGGGGGGTGGGGGTCAGGGTGGCGGCGGTCATAGCGGCCACCTCCCGCTTTGTGAAGAAGCGGCCGATCCGCCGATTTTCCTCACGGGAGACCTGCCTGATCAGCTTCCCCGTATTTCTCACAGCAGTCTTCAGCATACCCTTACCTCCAACGCCTGCCGGCGTTTAACTTCCTTTTTTCTATATTGTACCACACCCTGCCCCGCCTTGCAAGAGTGCGTTTCTATTTTTACCCCCACAGATTTGCCCCTGCCCCTTGCAGGCGGGCGAAAGATATGATAAAATGAGGAAAAGACGAAAAAAGGGGGACTTCTTCCGTGGAAACCCAAGGTGTTAGATCCATCAAAATTCTGCATATGGGGGACGTATTTCTTGACTGTCCCTTTTCTGCCATGTCCTCTGAGAAGAGTGCCCTGCGGCGTGCCGAGGTGCGTGATACCTTCCGCCGTGCCCTGCGCTATGCGGCAGAGCAGGAGGTAGACCTGGTGGTACTGTCAGGCAATCTGTTTGACAATTTCTACGCCACCCTGGATACCCTGGAATTTCTGCGTCAGTCCTTTGCCGCCACCCCCGGCCTTACCTATCTCATTTTCCCCGGCTCCCACGACGCCTACCTGCCCGAGGGGCTGTACGCCGTAGGCAAGTGGCCCGAAAACGTCCATATCGCAAAGGACGAGGAGCCCACCCTGCTCCTTGACACACCCCGGATCTCGGTTTTGGGCTGGGCCTTCTGCCAGAAGAGCTATCAGGGCTCTCCCCTGGCCCGTCTCACCGACCTGCCCCAGGACAAGATCACCCTCCTGGCCGGCTACGCCACCGACGGCGGCAGCGAGGACGAGGCACCCGTATCCATCAACGGAATTGGGGAATCCGGCGCAGACCTAATGCTGCTCTCCGGACGGAACCTGTTTGACGGCTTCCACCGTGCAGACCGCACCACCTACGCCTACAGCGGTGCCCTGGAGAACTCCTGCTATGAGGAGCCGGGCTTTGGCGGTGCCAACCTGCTGACCCTGACCCCCACTCCCCAGGGACGCCCCGCTATCGAGTGTGCCCGTGTGGATCTGGGCTGTCGCAGATACGTGGTGGAGGAATTCGACCTGACGGGGGTAGAGAGCCAGAACGAGGTGCTGAACCGCCTGACCACCGTCATCCGTGACCGCGGATACGGGAAGGAAACTGCCCTGCGTGCGGTTTTGACGGGCAGGGTGCCCGTGGGCTTCTCCGTGCCCAAGACCGTGACGGACGAAAACCTTGACCTCTACGCCTTTGAGATCTGGGACAGAACCCTCCCCGCCTTTGACGAAAGTGCAGTGGCACGGGATATGACCGTCCGCGGCGAGGTCTGCCGCACCCTGATCCCCAAGATGCGGGGCGGCACCGAGGAATCCCAACGCCGGGCAGGCTACGCCCTGCGTGTGGCACTGGGTGCCCTCTCCTCAAAAGATATTTCTAAAATGTAACCAAATCTAAAAAGAACGGACCTAGCCGTCCGTTCTTTTTTCTTTTTTCTGCATCCACAGCGGCAGGGGAGACAGCAAAATGCACACACAGCCCAGGGCCTGCACGCCCCCCAGTCGCTCTCCCCACAGCAGGGCTCCGCCCAGAGCACCGAACACCGCCTCCAGTGACATAATCAGGGCGGCCAGAGTGGCGCTGTTTGTCAGCTTCTGCCCCGCCGCCTGGGCGGTGTAGGCCACCCCGCATGCAAAAATGCCTAGGTAAATTAGGGCAGGCATGGCCTCCCAAAGGGCGGAGGGGTCTATCCCCCCAAATGGCAGACACAAAAGCAGATTCAGCACCCCCACGGTAGCAAACTGCACCCACATAAGGCGCAGGCATCTGGTACCGTGAGAAAACACCTCCACCAGTGTCACGTGGCAGGCAAATAACAGGGCGGACACCAGCATGGCCACCTCCCCCATTCCCATGCCTCCTCCCTCTCCTCCCATAAGGGACAGAAGGCAGGCCCCCAAAAGGGCCAGCCCCACGCAGGGCCAGGCTCTGCCCGGCACCCCACGCCCCAGAAGAATCCCCAGCAGGGGCACGAACACCACGTATAGGGCGGTGAGAAACGCGGCCTTTCCCGGGGTGGTTTTCCCCATCCCCGCTTGTTGCAGGGCGGTGGCACAAAAAAGGGCCAGTCCACACAGCACCCCGCCCAACGTCTCTCGTCCACTCAGGCCCAAGACAAAGGGAAACCGGGACCCCCAAAGCACGCCATCCGCGTCCGTATACCTATCGAAAAGGAAAGCCAGGACAAAAATCAGCCCCGCACCCATGAAAAACCTGACGGCCCCCACCACAAAGGGGGATAACCCCTGCCCCGCCGTCTTTTGTGCGGAAAAGGCAAAGCCCCACAGCAGGGCGGCCAGGAGCAAAAGGGCGTTTCCCGCCCCCATTTTCTTCTTCTGCAAAAGTGCCTCCTGCGGCACCTCCGTTGACAAGGGAAATGCCGCGTGTTAGAATAGATGTTAGAATAGTCTATAGGGATTTTTCTCTCTTTATGTATTGAGGGAAATCCTCGCTACGGGTGATGCCATACGCCTGCGGCGATTCCATGCTCACCTGCGGTGAGATGCCATGCCAATCCTGCGGATTGGATAAAAAATCCGCAACCTGTTGCGGTATGGAATTGGCACGAAGTGCCGTATGGAATCAGCACGAAGGGCTGGATGGAATCAATCCGACGGATTGGGAAGATACACGCTAAAGCGTGATGCCATACGCCTGCGGCGATTCCATGCTCACCTGCGGTGAGATGCCATGCCAATCCTGCGGATTGAATAAAAAAATCCGCAACCTGTTGCGGTATGGAATTGGCACGAAGTGCCGTATGGAATCAGCACGGAGTGCTGGATGGAATCAGCACGAAGGGCTGGATGGAATCAGCCCAAAGGGCTGGATGGAATCAGCACGAAGGGCTGGATGGAATCAGCCCAAAGGGCTGGATGGAATCAATCCGACGGATTGGGAGGATACACGCTAAAGCGTGATGCCATACGCCTGCGGCGATTCCATG
>JAZORW010000029.1:0-18533 GCA_045656805.1 Eubacteriales bacterium
CAGACAGCTGGAGGACCCAAAGCTACCCGCCAAGACCAGACGGGAGTATCTGGACATCATCGTCCACGAGTGTGACCGTCTGACCCGTCTGTCCACTAACATTCTTCTCCTCTCCCGCTTTGAAAATCAGCAGATCGTGGCAGAGGCCACCACCTTTTCCCTGGACGAGCAGATCCGCAGCTGCATCCTGCTGCTGGAAAAGGAATGGACGGAAAAAGAGCTGGAGCTGGTCATCGAGCTGGACGAGGTACTCTATAATACCAATGAAGAAATGCTGGCCCTGCTATGGACCAACCTGCTGTCCAACGCCATTAAGTATAATAAACAGGGGGGACGCCTGGAGATACTGTGCACCCAAAATGACACAGGCATTCAGGTCACCGTGTCTGATCAGGGCTGCGGTATGTCCGAGGAGGTCATCTCCCACATCTTTGATAAATTCTATCAGGGCGACGCCTCCCACACCACCCCCGGCAACGGTCTGGGTCTGGCACTGGTTAAGCGAATTCTCGAACTGTGTAACGGTAAAATTCAGGTCACAAGCAAGGAGGGCGAGGGCTCTGTCTTCTCCGTGACGCTACCGAAGACCGTGTAGTGCATGCTTTCCCGGCGAACAGAACGCCGTCTATGATTTTTCTCACGGACAAATTGTGAATTATGAGATGCTTCGCATCTTTATACTTTTATACTTGGCTTCGCCAAACTATAGGTTAAATGTGCGACCATATCATAAATCTTTCTAACAATTCATACTGAGATTTACAAAGATTCAATTCTATCAAAAAGGACGAAGGGCTGTTAAGCCCCTCGTCCTTTTCCTATTGAACCAAACGAAAGCTCCCCCATTCCGGATGCTTTTCGATCTCATTTTGGAAATGCAAAGATTACTCTCCGTCAAAAACGGCGTCGGTAACAATGGGCTGCCATCTGACGGCGCCCAGAGTCATAATATATGCCTCCAGCATCATAAAGAACCATAAGAAGAAGTACCCGATCACCGTAAATGCCAGGATCGCTCGCAGCAAGAAAATGAGAGGCATGCAAACAAAATACACAACGCCCTTAGGGAACGTCTCCAAGCCTTGGCTTTCTTCCTTCATCCATGACAGAAGATACTCTTCCGGGCTGGAGTACGCCTTTTCAAAAAACCATATCACCCAGAACCAGCCGCGAAGGAAAAAGTAATTGACCCGCAGTGGAAGCATGATCAGAGTCAAGAATAATCCTGCCACAGTGGAGAGGCTCTTATATTTTCTGCATCCCGATGCCTTAAATTCTTTTTTCAGCGACTTTACGAGCTTCGCATAGTCCCTTCTCTGCTCAGAATTCGCCTCGGTTTGTTTTTCAGTTTTATACATATGTTCTTGTTCTTCCCTTCTGTTTGAGATTTCTTCTTTCTCTTCTATATCTAAGAACTCCTCCTCGATCTCTGAAAGCTGTTCTTCCTCAAATACGGGGGCTTGTTCTTCTGCAAATTGAGAAAGGGGTTTTTCTGCTGCTTTAAAGTCTTCTTTCATGCCTTCGCAGAAAGCCAAGAGCCACACACCGACAAGAATAAGTCCTACCGTACCCAACAGAGAAGAAATGTTTTTTATATAATTCTGCGTAAAGAAAACGAAGTCACAAACAGGGCCGGACAACGCCGCACCAATAGCGGTAATGTAAAAGAATATTCCAATCAAACGCAGCTTGCTCTTCAGAGAGGGAACCATTTCCCCTTGAATCAAAAGGATGATGACAAGCAAACCCCATGTCAATGCCTCAAACGCCTTGTGAGCTATGGAAGCAATCTTAATAATAATCACTCCAAACTCAGAGGTTATTCTGCTAAAGCCGTTGCCGTAATAAATATATACGTACCCCGACCAACCACCGGAAACCTCGAAGACAGTGCTTTTGCTAATGAGGGCTACTAAAACGTATAAGCCCGCAAAAGCCACCGCCAGCTTTGGTTTCTTGATAAGTAAAGATACACCCAGCGCTATCAGTGCAACCGGGCCAAGAACGCTTGCGATAGGCACGCGTACAGCGTTAGTTAACAGGCTAGAGCACAGCCTGCCAACGGCACTCAAAATGAGCAGCACGGCGCCGATACATAGCCCTTGTTTTTTTGTTTTTTCCATACTTCCTCCTAACTTAAAATAAAACAAAAAGGTGCGCCAACCGGAGTCGACGCACCGAAAAACGCAAACTCCAAGCTGTCGCCAAACGAACTTATACGCAGATAGGCATTTTCACACCATCAAACGGGAGTCGCATTTTTACCAAAATGGATATCGTTTGACAGTGTACGCAAAAAGGAGAATAGTTATCCCCTGAAAGAAAAAGATACCTATCCTGCGTTATTCAGTTCGTTTGGCATTTTTATTGTAGCACAATTTTTTCACATTGTAAATATTTTGGTTTTTTGTGTCTGTCCGACCAAAAATCTCACTTTACCGTCTGACCCACGCAGGAGCAAAGCAAATAAAAAAAGAGCAAGCGGTGCTTGCTCTTTCCTTTTTCATGTTTACTTAGCCAGGCGATCCTTCAGTGCCTGCAGCTCTTCCTTCAATTCAGAAGGAACGGTGCTGCCGATCTGAGCATAGAATTCCTCGATATTGGCAACGTCCTCGTTCCATGCTTCGGTGTCAACAGACAGAAGATCACGGATGGTATTCAGGTCTACGCCCTCGATACCCTCAATGTTGATATCCTCAGCCTTAGGAATATAGCCGATGGCGGTTTCGGTGGCGTCTACCTTACCCTCGCAACGGTCCAGGATCCACAGAAGAACACGGAAGTTATCACCAAAGCCGGGCCAAATGAAGTGACCCTGGTCATCGGTGCGGAACCAGTTTACGTGAAAGATCTTAGGTGCATTGGGAATATTCTTGCCCATGTTCAGCCAGTGCTGCCAGTAGTCACCCATGTTGTAACCAACGAAGGGACGCATTGCCATGGGGTCACGGCGAACCACACCTACTGCACCGGAGGCAGCGGCAGTGGTCTCGGATGCCATGATGGAACCGACGAAGGTACCGTGCTGCCAGCCGAAGGACTGGTAAACCAGGGGTGCGGTCTTGGCACGGCGGCCACCGAAGATGATAGCGGATACGGGCACGCCGGTGGGTGCGTCAAAGGCATCGGACAGGCAGGGGCAGTTCTTAGCCAGTGCGGTAAAGCGGGAGTTGGGGTGTGCGCCGGAGGTGTTTACCTTATCCGCCTTATTATAGGTACGCCAATCCCACTTCTCGCCCTTCCAGTTGGTGGCGTTTTCGGGGGGATTGTTATCCAGACCCTCCCACCAAACGGTGTTGTCGTCCAGGTTATGGCACACGTTGGTGAAGATGGTGTCACGCATGGTGGTAGCCAGTGCGTTGGGGTTAGAATGCTCGTTAGTACCGGGGGCAACACCGAAGAAGCCGTTCTCGGGGTTCATTGCATACAGACGACCGTCGTTCTTGTTGACACGCAGCCATGCAATATCGTCACCTACAGTCCATACCTTGTAGCCCGCCTTGCGGTATCCCTCGGGGGGAATCAGCATTGCCAGGTTGGTCTTACCGCAGGCAGAGGGGAAGGCGGCGGTCACGTACTTCACGTCACCGTTGGGATACTCAACGCCCAGGATCAGCATATGCTCAGCCATCCAGCCCTCCTTGCGGCCCAGATAAGAGGCAATACGCAGGGCGAAGCACTTCTTACCCAGCAGCACGTTTCCGCCGTAGCCGGAGTTTACGCTCATAATGGTGTTATCCTGGGGGAAGTGGGTGATGTATCTGTTCTCCTCGTCGCAGTCAGCAACGGCATGCAGACCCTTTACAAAATCGGGGCTATCGCCCAGGGCCTCCATAACGTCCTCACCTACACGGGTCATGATCAGCATGTTCAGTACAACGTAGATAGAGTCGGTCAGCTCAATACCTACCTTAGAGAATTCAGAGCCAACAACACCCATGGAATAAGGGATAACGTACATGGTCTTTCCCTGCATGGAGCCGGTATACAGCTTCTTCAGCTTTGCATACATCTCACCGGGCTCTGCCCAGTTATTGATGTTGCCCGCCTCCTCCTTGGTGGGGGTGCAGATGAAGGTTCTGCCCTCTACACGTGCAACGTCGTTGATGGCGGTGTGGTGCAGGTAGCAGTTGGGGAGCTTCTCTTCGTTCAGCTTGATCAGCTCGCCGGTGGAAATAGCCTCAGCACGCAGTGCCTCTGCCTGAGCCTCGGAGCCATCGATCCATACAATGCTCTCGGGGCGGGTCATGGCAGCCATTTCGGCGATCCAGCTATCCACAAACTTGTTCTTTCTCATGGGTATCTCCTCTATGTAAATTATTAATCGCGTATCCGATTGCGGGAAGACCTATCCTCCCACATATAACATTATAACAGATTAATCTATATATTTCAATATATGCAGAGGTATCTTTCTCGGTTTCTTTTTATTTTTTCATCGCATTCCATTCATCGCCCAAAATGGAAAAATGGCAAGTCCCCTCGCCACCACCGCTCCACATTAAAAAGATTTCGATGGTTTCCCCCCTACCCTGACATAAAAGGGGGCTCTCTTGGGGGTATTTTTTCTCTCTTTGTTGAAACGTGCAAAATTAAATTTCACGAAAGGACTTGCATATGATGGAAAAATATGGTAGTATAGGACATCGGATAAATTGCCACATATTACCAACGATAAAAGGAGATTGCTGATGGAAAAGACAACTAAGATACTTTTAGCCGATGAAAATGAAGAACTGAGATACGCCCTGAAGGAATACCTCACCCGTATGGGATACCGCCAGGTAGAGGAAGCCACCAACGGTGAAGAGGCACTGCAAAAATTCGCCCGCCTGCATCCCCAGGTATTGATCTGCGACCTGTGGCTCTCTAAGCTGGATGGCATTGGGGTCATCCGTGGAGCCAACAAACTCCTGTCCCCCCACGAAAGAAAGCCCGCCATGATACTGATGTCTATGGTATCCAGTGCCGCCACCCTGATGGAGGCAACTGCCGCAGGGGCAGACCTGTGCCTGGTAAAGCCCTTTGACTTTGATTCTCTAAACGAACATATCCGCTCCCTCCTCCACAGCGGACAGGCCCCCGCCCAGGGTGCCGACCGTGATATGGAAACCCAGGTAACCAAGATCATTCACCAGATCGGTGTTCCCGCCCACATTAAGGGGTATCAATACCTGCGCAGCGCCATTCTCATGACCATTGAGGACAGCGATATTATCAATTCAGTAACCAAGATCCTGTACCCCTCTGTGGCGAAGATGTATTCTACCACCACCTCTCGGGTCGAGCGTGCCATCCGCCACGCCATCGAGGTGGCATGGGACAGGGGAGATATCGACACCCTGAACTCTTACTTCGGCTACACGGTTCAGAACAGCCGTGGGAAGCCCACCAACTCTGAGTTCATCGCCATGATCGCGGACAACCTCCGCCTGAAGTATAAGCTGAGATAAATTTCAAAACAAAAAGAGGGACTCTACCGAGCATGGTATTTCCCTCTTTCTTTTTTTTGTTTACGGTTATTCCGAAATACAAGGCCTGACTATTTCCAGGCGTTGGGTGTAACGCGATGCTCCTTAAACCAGTCCCATTCTTTTAGAGGTAGATTGGATACCGAGCACATCACTGTCAGCAGCCCGTTTCCTACCTTCACGGTAATATTACCGTTCATGGAGGTGAATTGCTCCTCCGGGGTCTCTGCCTCATAATCCAGGCACAGGGAGGTCACGAATACCAGGTCGGTATAGGGGGCAATTCTATCCACAAACTCCTGGGTGGGGAACTGGTTGGCGTCGGTACTGGTATACTCGGGAGAGCCAGCACAGCAGCACACGCATACCACACGGGGCTGAATTTCCGCCAGTAGCTCTGCGCTGGAGGAGGTTTTCGAGCCATGGTGCCCCGCCTTGTACAGTAGTACCTGGGGCAGGTCGTTCATTTCTACGAGAGACTCTTCTCCCTCCTCCTCCAGGTCTCCCGTGAAGAGGTAGTGGTAATCCCCCTGAGAGAACAGCAGGCACACAGAATGGTTATTTTCCCCACTGCTTTCCTTCTCATAATAGAATTTCTGATCCAGCACACGCATAGTCACGTCGGCGGAGAGGGCAAAGACGTCCTTATCCTCCTCCATGCACTGCTTGGCTGTCAGATGGGTGGCACCCGCATTAATCTCCTCCTGCCTCTCCCGCAGGTAGTTCTGATACATGGTACCGCTCTGGTTGGTTTGAGAGAAATCAATGATAGTGCCCACCTGATATAGGTCAAATAGGCTATCCTGATTTTCAGGGGTGGCAAAGCCCGCATAGTGATCCTGATGGGCGTGGGTTACCACTACGTAATCCAGCAGGGTATCGGTCATGTGAGCATCCAGGTATGCGGCAATGGTGGGAATACTGGAGGTGCGGGAGCCCGCATCAATCAGAATATCCACCTGCCCCACCTGTATGTAGGTGCAGTCACCCGTAAACTTATTCCCCAGCTCTAAGAAATGGATGGAGATCTCCCCCGGTGCGTTACCGTCCAGGCTCTCCACGTAGGCAGCCTCACCGGGCCGCTCCTCGCTCTGGGGCAGGGTGATATAAACGTATCCGAAAAATCCGCCCACCAGTCCCACAAGCAGGCTTAAGAGGGTCAGGAGGGCAATCAGCCCACCGGAGGCTTTCTTCTGTGCCATTATGCGTTCCCTCCCCCGTCAACTACCACCGTGTAGGTGACTACGTATTCCACCTGGGAGAGCCCGAACAAAACGGGAACGGTATACACCACGTATACCACGCATTCCTCAGAGAATACCACGGTCCCGTCCTCACCCCAGGTGAAGGAAGGAGTGATCTGCACCTTTTCGGTCACGTCCTGACCCAAATGGGTGGCGGTGAAGTCTCCCACCAGGTCAGACACAGAATATACCTCACCCACCGTCAGGGTGCGCTCATCGGCGCCTCTGCCATGGGTAAATCCGTCCTCACGGGTTAGTGCGGCGGCAATCCCTGCACCCAATGCCAGGGAAAGGAGCAGGGTAACCACGATGATCGCCAAGCCGCCGGGTCCCAGAGCACGTGTAGCCTTTTTTATAGTCTTTTTTGCCGTAGAATTCACGGCAGTTTTTTTCGTTGCCATATTTACCTCAGTTCAGGGAGCTTCTTCCCTGCAATGCTCTGTCTAGGGTAAACTCGTCTGCATATTCCAGATCTCCCCCTACGGGAATGCCGTAGGCAAGGCGAGTCACACGGACGTCGGGATATGCACGCAGAAGGGAGGCGATGTATACCGCAGTGGTATCCCCCTCAAAGGTGGGGTTGGTTGCCAGAATGACTTCCTTCACCTCACCGCTCGCCACTCTATCCATGAGAGCCGGGATGTGCAGTGCCTCGGAGGACACCTGCTTTCTGGGGTTCAGCACACCCCCTAAAACGTGGTACACCCCACGGAAGCTTCTCACTCGCTCCACCGCCATCACGTCCTGGGCATCCTCTACCACGCAGATGGTAGATCTGTCTCTATCAGGATCGGCACAAATGGGGCACACGTCCTTTTCGGAGATGTTATAGCATACCTGGCAGGTATGCACGTCCCGCTTAGCACCCAGGATAGCGTCGGCGAATGCCTCCGTATCCTCCTCCCCCAGCTTTAGCACTGCCAGGGCGTATCTAACGGCAGTTTTACTGCCTACGCCTGGCAGACGCCGAAAGGCGTCAATAAGTGTCTGCAGGGGGGCAATATACTCTGCCATCTCAGAACATACCGGGCATGCCACCCAGACCCATGGGACCGGTCAGCTTGCTCATTTCCTCGCTTGCAGTATCCTCTACACGGCGGATAGCCTCGTTTACAGCCGCTACCACCACGTCAGAGAGGGTCTCGATATCGTCGGGATCAACTACCTCGGGGCGAATGTCCATGGACAGAATTTGCTTTTTACCGTTGATCTTCACAGTTACCATGCCGCCGCCGGCAGAGATCTCGTATTCTCTCTCCTCCAGCTCTGCCTGCAGGCTTGCCATATCCTCCTGCATCTTCTGTGCCTGCTTCAGCATTTCCTGCATATTGCCGCCCATGCCGCCCATACCGCTGTTCTTGGGTAATCTTACCTTCATATCACACCTCTTAAAAATCGAATTCTTTCTTTTCAGCCTGCACCTTCGTGCGGCGTACGGTTACGTCGTTTACCTGTCTGCCCATGCTTTCCCCGACGAGACGTGCCAGGGTTCTGCGGGAGACGTCATGCTTTTCAAAATTGCCAAGGAGGAAATGCTCCTTCATTTCCACCACCAACAGACCTGCGTCGGTCACGTATCCCCGAGAATCTGCCATCAGGCTGGAGAAGGCAGGCACCAACCTGCCGAATTCCTCACACACGGTAGCCCATCCCTCCACGGGGGTCTCTGCTCCCACAGTCTGTGTCTGGGGGACAAGGGCAGGGGTGGCAATAGGCTCTGCCACGGGGGTCTTAGGCTCCACGGGCTGGTATGCCACCTCACCCTCAGGGGCGGGGGTACCGATGCGAAGCCGCTTAACCTCCCTCTCCACCTCCTCCAGCCGTGCCAGAAGAGCCTCGGGGGAGGATGCCAGGCGGGGGTCACACATACGGGTCAACACCACGTCCACCTCTGCCCGACGGGATACCCCGGTCTTTTGCAGCAGGGGCAGAATATCGCCCACCAAACGGCTCATATAAAACAGTCTGCCAAGAGACAGCTTTTCAGCGAGGCGGGACAGCCGCTCAAACTCACTGTCCGTCAGATCCAGATAGGTCTTTGCATCCTGGGTGGTCTTAATGACCATCATATCTCGCAGAACCTCACCCAGCCCACCAAAGAAGCCGGTCAGGTCACCCGAGGACATAACGATAGAGTCCACGGTGCGGTACAGTACCGCATATTCCTTCCCTACCACAGCCTCTACCACCCGGTAGATGGTGCTGCGGTCACCCGCACCCAGCAGCTCTGTCACCAGTGCCTCGTCAATGGGGGCGTTGGCACCTCCGCACAGCTCCAGCAGGCTGACTGCATCTCGCATACCGCCCTGGGCAGACCGTGCGATCACACGGGCACCGTCGGGGTGCAGCTCCATTCCCTCGGCTGCGGCGATCTGCTCCAGCCGTGACACGATCACGTCGGTGGCGATACGGCGGAAGTCGCACCGCTGACAGCGGGATACGATGGTGGATGGCAATTTAGACAGCTCTGTAGTCGCCAGAATAAACAGAACGTAGGAGGGGGGCTCCTCCAAGGTCTTCAGCAGTGCATTGAATGCACTGGGGCTCATCATGTGTACCTCGTCGATGATATACACCCGATACTTCAGCTGGGCGGGGAGGAATACGATCTCCTCCTTCAGATCCCGCACGTGGTCTACACCGTTATTGGAGGCTGCGTCCATTTCAATCACGTCGGTGGCGGTGCCACTGTCAATGGCACGGCAGGCCTCACACTCGTTACAGGGATTTCCCTTGACAGGATGCAGGCAGTTCACCGCCTTGGCCAGGATCTTGGCACAGGTGGTCTTACCCGTTCCGCGAGAGCCACAGAATAGGTAGGCGTGAGAGGTTCTGTTCTCAGACACCTGGTATTTCAAAATATCGGTGATATGCTCCTGACCGCATACGTCGTCAAAGGTCTGCGGACGCCAGGTGCGATATAAGGCACGGTACATACGACTCCTCCCAAAACAGATACAAAAATAGGGCGGGGACCCGGGTTCTCCCGGACACCGCCACCCAAAAGGCCGTGAATGTCAGACAACGAATCATACGTCTCATCCTGGATAACGCCCCCTACATCCGTAAGAGACATTCCACGCTCCACACAGGCGACCCTACGGCACATCGGAGACATTGCTTAATGCTGCTTGGTTCCCCACCTGACATGGTTCACAACTTCCGATTGCGTAAGACCCATGCTTCAACACGTGTCCTGCCCCGCAGACAACACAAAAGGCAACCGCAGATAAGACATCACCCCTGCTATAGCGGATTTCAGGTACAGGGCACCGCTACCGCCCCGGCTAGTATGATTCTGTCTGACACCCACGCCCGACATTACCGCTATAGTATACCAAACTATACGCCGAAATGCAAGGTGTGGTGAATATTTTTAAATAACCATTCCCCCGTTGGGGCTGATGACCTGTCCCGTCAGGTAGGCTCCGCCCTCCCCTGCTAAGAACAGGGCAACCTTTGCCACCTCTTCAGGGGTGCCCATACGTCCCAGGGGGATCTCGTCGCACAGGGCTTCCTTATCCTCAGGGGAAAGAACGTTGTTCATTGCCGTATCGATCACCCCGGGGGCAACGCAATTCACCGTGATACCACTGGGACCCAGCTCCTTCGCCAGGGCACGGGTCATACCGATCAGCCCCGCCTTAGCCGTGGAATAATGCACCTCGCAGGAGGCACCCACCATTCCCCAGACGGAGGATACGTACAGAATTCTCCCCGCCTTCTTGTGGATCATATAAGGCAGGATGGCACGGGTAAAATAAAAGGCGCCGTCTAAATTCACCGCCATAGTGTTCCGCCAATCCTCGTCGGTCAGGTCACCAAAGAGGGAAAAGGTAGACACACCGGCGTTATTTACCAGCACGTCCACACCGCCAAAGGCGTCGGTTGCCTTCCGGCAGGCTGCCCCCACGGCGGCAGAATCAGCAGAATCGGCACAGATGGCAAGTGCCCCCGTTTCACGGGACAGTGCCTCTGCCTCCTCACGGGAGGTGCGATAGGTAAAGGATACCTGATAGCCCTGCTCTGAAAAAGCACGGACCATAGCTGCCCCGATGCCTCGAGAGCCTCCAGTAATAAGCACGTGTGCCATAGGCAACCTCCACCTTTCATTCTATGTGAATATTATACATATTTTATGGGGGCTTTGTCAAGAGAAGCAAGAAAAGCATTGCAAGCCTGTGGGTGGCGTGCTATAATAGGGGCGTTACAACAGAAAAGCTGGGGAGTCACCATGTATCTGCTGGTCACCTCGCATCCAGGGCAGGGGTCTATGCTTGAGGCCATCCTGTACCGAAGATCCGTCCTGACACAAACCGCCACTTTGCAGGAGGCGCTGTCTCCTGCCTACACCGTATCACCCTACACCGTGGGTATTCTAGCCCCCCATAGCTTGGGAGAAAAGGATGGTGCCGCCCTGCGGCTTCGCTATCCCTCACTGCCCCTGCTGGCCTATCAGGCAGACAAGGTAAAGGCACCCTGCCCCGCGTGGGCAGATTACGTCCTACCCGCCGCTGACAGGGCGGATCTGCTCACACAGCTTTTGCTATGCGCCTCTGATTTCCATGAGAAGGACGTGGCATGCCTGATGCAGGGTCCCCTGCGGGATCACCTATTGTGCCCCTATCCTACCTGGGCTGGCTCCGCCTTGATCCTACCCCTGTGTGAAAGGCGTATGCTCCGCTATCTGCTCTGCGCCTATCCAAGCCCCACCGACGTCACCCAGTTGGCTCTTTTTTGCAGCCGTCCCGGCACCACCCTGTCTCACGCCAGCGTGCTTCGCCATCTTTCGCATATAAACAGGGCATTGCCCTACCCCATTATAACCAAATCCCCAGAGGTCACCCTCCGGCTATCCCAAAAAGAAAGGACGTAAAACTATGAATGAAGAAAGTCGCAGTGGCGCCTCCTACGGTGTCAGACAACGGGCAAAAGGGCGCAACCTGCGCATGAGGATTTTGCTGATCCTTTCCTATATCACCCTAACGGTTTCTCTCTGCCTTTTAGTGACCATTCCCATTAAGATGCCCCAGCTCATCGCCATCGTGCCTACCGTGCTGCTGATCGTGGTACCTCCCACCTGGCGACCCCTGACCTGCGATATCGAATATACGGTAGACCTGTGTCTTTTCACCGTAGAGCGGGTATATAGCTTCCGTCGCCGCAAGGTGATGGTATCCCTGAGCCTGAAGGAGGCAGGGGTATGCGCCATGCCCTACACCGCAGAGAGTGTCCGTGGTCGCCAGGTGCGTGACTTCCGCGGCAACCCCGAAAAGGAAGCATATTGCCTTCAGTATTCTGGCAAGAATGGGAAGCCCTGTGCCCTTCTCTTTGAAACCACGCCAAAGCTCCTAAAGAGCCTTGCCCGTCATACCACCGTCTTATAAGAGGCGTAATACAAGCCCCGATCGCATATCCTTGGGTATGCGATCTTTTTTATTTTGGAGGTACTATGTTCGGCTTCGTGCAACAACTGCTACGGTACATGGCGTCCCTGGTGCTGGGGCTTTCCCTGGGGCAAAGCTATCCCCCACCCCTGGGACGAGAGGAAGAGGCACGCCTATTTGAAGAAATGAAGGCAGGGGATCCCTCTGCCCGTGCCACCCTGATCGAAAGAAATCTGCGTCTGGTGGCACATATCGTGCGAAAATACTACACCAGCTATCCCGTCACAGATGAATTGATCTCGGTGGG
Source organism: Eubacteriales bacterium (assembly GCA_045656805.1). Classification (GTDB taxonomy): domain Bacteria; phylum Bacillota; class Clostridia; order Oscillospirales; family CAG-272; genus UBA1740. The sequence continues at coordinate 12,410 of JAZORW010000029.1, forward strand.
CTCCTTGGGGCTGGTGAAGGCGGTGGATTCCTTCCGCCCCGAAACGGGTGCCCGCTTTGCCACCTACGGTGCCAAATGTATTCAGAATGAAATTCTCATGTTCTTCCGCTCTCAGAAAAAGCTGTCCCAGGAGGTGTCCCTCTCCGAGGCCATTGACGTGGACAGAGACGGCAATCCCCTGACATACATCGATATTATCAGTGATGACACAGATATTGCGGGAGATTTAGACAAACGGCTCCACCTTGAGCGTCTTGCCTTATATTTAGAAAGAGAGCTGGATCAAAGAGAGCGACAGATCCTCTCCCTCCGCTACGGGCTGGGAGGTATGCGGGCAAAAACCCAAAGAGAGGTGGCGAGGGAGCTGGGGATCTCCCGCTCCTACGTTTCCAGAATTGAAAAAAAGGCACTTGGCAAATTACAGGCTGCCTTTGGCGACACACCGCCTGATTTTTCCGAAACCCAGGTATAAAGGGGGCGACAGGTGGAATACTACCCCCAAGCGAACCCTGTTCGTTTAGTTTTTTTGGAGGGTTATCCTATGATACTCGATAAGATCGCTCTGGTACTGACCATCATCGGTGCTCTTAACTGGGGCAGCATCGGTCTGTTCTCCTTTGACGCGGTGGCTTGGATCGCCGGTAGTCAGCAGGCAGTGCTGGCGAGAGTCATCTACACGTTGGTGGCTCTGGCAGGTCTGTGGTGCATTTCTCTGCTCTTCAGACCCTCTGACGACACCGTAGACGTGCTGGACTAAGCCAAAGGGCAGGGGTTATCTGTTTGAAACGGATAGCCCCATTTATTTTCACCCAAAGCCCAAAGCTACATACTCTATTACTAAATTTGCCTTGGCTGATTAAAACCCACGTCGCTGGCAACAATAGAGTGACATAGCCAAAGGGAGGGCAAGAATATGAACATACGTCGTGGAGATATTTACTATGCAGACCTATCCCCCGTGGTGGGCAGTGAGCAGGGCGGGCTACGCCCCGTGCTAATCGTGCAAAACGACGTGGGCAACCGTTACAGTCCCACGGTGATCGCCGCCGCCATCACCAGCCGTCTGGGCAAGGCAAAGCTACCCACCCATATCGACCTCCACGCCGACCAGGTGGGGCTGGCGAAGGACTCTGTGGTGCTGCTGGAGCAGATACGCACCCTGGATAAACGCCGCCTGAAGGAAAAGATGGGGCATCTGCCTGAGAGTGTGATGACCCAGGTGAACAACGCCATCACCGTCAGCTTCGGTCTTGGCCGTGGAGAGGGGCAGCCTTGACATTTCTCCCCTAAAAGTCTATACTAAGGGGGTAAGACAAGACGAAGGAGAGCAAAATGAGCTGGACTATCAAGCTGGAAACAGACGCCCACGACGAGGACTATAACCGTGCCATTCGGGCATCTGCAATTTTAAGATATATGCAGGTGGCTGCCAACACCCAGCTGCACACCATGGGCCCCACCACAGAGGAGCTGCTGGCCAGAGGACAGGCCTTCATTCTCAGCTCCATCGACCTGGTGATCCACCGTCCCCTGCCCTCCTACCATCCCATTACCGTACATACCTGGGCCTGTGACCCCAGGGGCTTTACCTTCCCCCGTTGCTATAAAATAGAGGATGCAGAGGGTGAGGTAGCCCGTTGCCACTCTCAGTGGGCACTGGTGGATATCGAGAGTAAAAAGCTGGTGCGTGGCAGTGAGGCAAATATTGACCTGCCTACCGAAGCCCCCCTGGATACCCAGCCCCGTCGCTTCCGTGTGCCTCACCCCGACGATATGACCCCGGCTGGCACCTACACGGTCACCTATTCCCAGACAGACCTGAACCACCATCTGAATAATACCTATTACCCCGATATGTTCACCTCCTTTGTGAATATGGACGGCCGCCGTGCCTGCCATATCAGCATCCGCTTCCTAAAGGAAGCCCCCCTGGGAGAGGTGCTGTCGGTTTACACCCTGGAGGAGGGGGACACCTGCCGCTTCGTTTCCGTGAGAGGAGACGGAGAGATCAACGCAGAGGCAAAGATCACCTTCACTTCGCTTTAAGTCGTTTTATAGACAACGGTGTGAGCATTTTCTGGCGAAAATGCTCACACTTTTTCTACTTTCGCCTACTTGTTCTATTCGTGTATTTCACCGAATAAAATACTTCTGTATTCCAAACAAAAGACAGAAAAAGAGGTGAATGTTATGTATCCGTATCAACCTGAAGGCTCCCTTCTTTCCCGTGGGGACAACCTGGAGCTTCTAAGCAGCAGAGGCGGACTGGAAAAGGCCATGGAGCGACGCTGTATTTTAGAGGCAGTTCCTACACTGTGCGACAATGAGTTTTGCCTGCACTTTGACCTGGGGGGTATGCACGCCGTTATGCCCAGAGAAGAGGTGGCCCTGACCCGCCCCTGGGAGGAGCTGAAGGACATTGCAGTTCTGACCCGTGTGGGAAAGCCCGTTTGCTTCCAGGTGGTGGGCTTTACCCGTGACAGCTACGGGCAGGTGTGTGCCACCCTATCCCGCAGGGCAGCCCAGAGAGAGTGTATGCAAAACTACATATCCACGCTGATCCCCGGGGACATTATCCCCGCCGGGGTCACACATCTTGAGAATTTCGGTGCCTTCGTGGACATCGGCTGTGGGATTATTTCCCTTTTATCCATTGACAGCATCTCGGTTTCCCGCATTTCTCATCCTAAGGTGAGATTCTCCCCCGGGGATAAGATCTTCGCCGTGGTAAAGAATATCGACGAGGACGGTCGCATCTACGTATCCCACAGAGAGCTGCTGGGCAGCTGGGAGGAAAATGCCGCCCTCTTCACCCCGGGGCAGACCGTGGCGGGTATCATCCGCTCTATTGAGCCCTACGGTGTTTTCGTAGAGCTGACCCCCAACCTGGCAGGGCTGGCAGAGCTGAAGGCAGGGGTGGAGGTAAACCAGATCGCCGCCGTGTATATCAAGAGCATTCTGCCGGAAAAAATGAAGATCAAGCTGATCATCATAGATTCTCACAGCACCGAGGCGGCCCCCGGTCCCCTGAAATATTTCACCGACACAGCCCAGCCCCATATGGACGCCTGGCGGTATTCTCCCGCCTGCTGTGAAAGAGTGATCGAAAGTGTGTTCTCGTATTGATTTTCCCCATCCCCCGTGCTACAATGAAGAAAAAAGCGGAAGGGGAAGGTCATGCCAAAGATCGGCAACAGCTGGGACGGGGTTCTGGGGGCAGAGTTTGAAAAGCCCTATTATCTCGCCCTGCGGGAATTTCTGAAAAAAGAATACGCCACCCAAACGGTATACCCCGATATGCACCACATCTTTGAGGCCCTGTATTCCACCCCCTATGAAAAGGTGAAGGTGGTCATTCTGGGCCAGGACCCCTACCACGGCCCGGGGCAGGCACACGGTCTGTGCTTCTCGGTGCAGAAGGGTGTGGCGGTGCCCCCCTCCCTCGTGAATATCTATAAGGAACTCTCCACCGACCTGGGCCTCCCCATCCCACAGGATGGATATCTGAAAAGATGGGCAGAGTCAGGGGTGCTACTGCTGAACACCACCCTGACGGTGCGCCAGGGCTGCCCCCAGAGCCACAAGGGCAAGGGGTGGGAAACCTTCACCGACGCCATTATCGACGCCCTGAATCTGGCGCCCCAGCCCATTGTCTTTCTTTTGTGGGGTGGAAACGCCAGATCCAAGAGGAGCCGTATCACCGCCCCCCATCACCTGGTACTGGAGGCACCCCATCCCAGCCCCCTCTCTGCCTGGAGTGGATTTTTTGGATGCCGTCATTTTTCAAAGGCAAACGCCTTCCTCACCGAAAACGGGTATGCACCCATTGAGTGGTAAACGCACAAAAGAAAAGGAGCACGAGAGTGCTCCTTTTTACTTATCATTAAGGTCAACTGTGAACAATCTTTTCCTTACCGTTCCAGAGAACACGCACCTTCACGGGGGTGTCAGATACCACCGTGATCTTAGGCTCCTCCCCGTCGTTTTCTCTTGCCTCGCAGATCAGGTCTACAGAGGTGCCACGGAAGGGATAACGGCAGATGCCGTGGCGATCGGTGAGGCGGACTCTCCATACAATTCCGTCCTCCTCGGCGCCAATGCCCATTACGTATTCAAACAGAGTGGCAATGGGGATCAGACCCGTCCAGCCCACGAAATCCGGCTTAGCAGGCTGACCCGGGGCAGACAACTCGGGGGAATAGTTTTCCCACACGGTTTGGGTTTCTCTAAATACCTTCACCACGTTGTCCAGAGTGTTACAACCGATCTCGTGTGCCAGCTCATGCTCACCCACACGCTCCAGCCCCCGCATAACCATATAGTTGGTGGGTGCCCATACGCCACCCTTCCAGTATCCGCCCAATTCCTCATACACAGGGTGGTCGGCAGACAGGGTGGGAATGCGATGGGGGCGGTTAAATTCCCTGGGATTATTCAGGTGTGCGATCAGGCGGGGAAGCCTATCCTCGGGCACGATATCCGCCAGCAGCGACCAATAGGCACCGATAGACTTCACACCCGAAAGACCGCCACGCCACAGATCCTGATAGAAGCCATCCTCCTCGTTCCACAGCACCTCGTTGATCAGCCCGGTCAGTCTCTCTACTTCCTCTATCAGAAAGGCGGTATCCTCCTCATGGCCCAGCTCCTTCCCCATCTCGATCAGGGTCTTACCGCTGATAACCATCTGGATGCAGGTGTCTACCCACACGCTGTGGCCGTGGGAAATGGTGCTGCTGTATCCCGTATCCACACGGGGCTGGTTGTCCATACCGCAGGCCAGACCGCAGGACCAATAGCTGCCATCCCGCCAGGTGCGGTGCAGCTGCAGCCACTTATGATACGCCAAGAGGGGATAGAAAATCTTTTCAAGACGCTCCTTGTCCCCCGTCAGGCGATAGTATTCCCACTCGCTCCAGGGCATGATGTTAGGCCCCGTGGAGGCAGGGTCGTCCCGCTGAAACTGCTCCCCGGGCTGGGTCTCACAGATCTCACGGCAGATAAAGCCATCCTTGTGCTGATGGGAGTAAAAGTTATCCAGTGTCTTCTGGAAGTTAAATACCCGTGAGCCGTAGCGGCCAAACATCACGATAAAGGAAGAGTCCCACATGAAGAGGTATCCGTTAAAGGCAGTGTCAATGAAGTTGGACACAAAGCCTGCCTCGGCGTTGGGGGTACGCAGATTGCGGAAGGCGATCTCCCAGGTCTTGTCGTAGCACGCCAGCACATCCTCTCTGCCCTCCCAAATGGGCCCGGGCAATAGGTCCTTGATCTCCTCATATTTGGGCAGGGGTGTATTCTCCGGCTCCATGGTGAGGAAGGGATTTTTCGCCACGTAGGGGCTGACGGTATAGGTCAGGGAGTCGTTGACTAAAAAATGCTTTGGCATAGGGGCTCCTTTATCTTATGTAACACAAGCGACCGAGGGCTCGGTCGCTTGTCAAGCTTAATTCTTCAGGCTGTGAATGGGGGCAGGAATGCGTCCGCCGCGGTGAATGAACTGGGCGGGGGAATAGGAACGCAGGGGCATAATGGGTGCAGTACCCAGAAGGCCACCGAAATCCACGCTGTCGCCCACGGTCTTACCAATGGCGGGGATCACACGCACGGCCGTGGTCTTGGTATTCACCACACCGATGGAGATCTCGTCTGCGATCAGGCCGCAGATCACCTCCTCGGGGGTATCACCGGGCACGGCGATCATATCCAGGCCTACGGAGCAAACGGCGGTCATTGCCTCCAGCTTCTCAATAGACAGGGCACCACGCTCTACGGCGGCGATCATGCCCGCATCCTCGGATACGGGAATAAAGGCACCGGAGAGGCCACCTACGTGGCCGGACGCCATCACGCCGCCCTTCTTCACTGCATCGTTCAGCATGGCAAGGCAGGCGGTGGTACCGTGGGCACCACAGCTCTCCAGACCCATGTTCTCCAGAATCTTAGCAACGCTGTCGCCCACGGCAGGGGTGGGTGCCAGAGACAGGTCAATAATACCGAAGGGTACACCCAGACGGTTGGCAGCCTCGGTTGCCACATTGTTGGTGATCTCACAATCCTTGAAGGAGACAGTGGTAGTGCCATTATACACATAAGCAGCGCCGCCGTTGCCCCACTCAGCATT
>JAZORW010000030.1:0-8797 GCA_045656805.1 Eubacteriales bacterium
GATGGTCGGGGTCGTTCTCTACGTTTTCGAAGAATGCCTCGCCCCCCAGCCGCTCTTTTTCCTCGATGCCCGCCAGCACGGCGGCACGGTCGGGGGATAGGGGAGGTCTTTCGGTAAACAGCTTAGGTGCCTTCATGAAAACAGCTCCTTATAGATGGGATCCAGGGGGAATTTTTTCGCGAAGTTATTTTCGCTTTTCACACAGTCTGCCGCCAGTGCCATCATGTTTGCCAGCCCCCGGTCGTCTGCCTCCATTTGCTCCTTGGTGTAGCTCTCTTGCTTTGCCTTCAGCTCCTCGTAGAACTCGGTACGCTCAGCATACCTCCAGAAAATATCACCGAAGGGAACGCGGGTGTAGAACCAGGGCTTTAAGAACATATTGTAGTGTACCAGGTACACGGGGCCGTCATAGGGCAGGGGGGAATACATCTTGTTCCAGCTCTTATGTAGATATACGGCGCGGGTCCGACACAGGTTGTTTAGATAATCCTGGTCGGGGGCGATGGTGGGGAAGCCGTAACGGGTGAGCAGGGACACGAACTTACCCTCAATATCCAATTCACGGAACAGCTTCAGGTTCATGACCATGACGCCGGAATTAAAGTATTCCTGCCAGGAAACGCCCACTGCCTCCCGGGCATAGACGCGGAGATTGTCGTTCTCTGCAATGATGGCGTCGGACACCACCGCCACCAGATTGTCTTCGCCCAGCTCCGTATCGTACAGGTCTGCGATATCGCGGTCAATCACCACGTCACAGTCCAGATACAGTGCCTTGTCCAGATGTGAGAACATGGAGGGGATAAACAGGCGATAGTAGATGGCGAAGGAATAATAGTCCCGCAGAGCAAAGTGGGCGGTAACGTCTGCCACTGCCCGGTTTACGTCTACAAAGGAGATAGAGCAGTTGGGGGTAGCCATGGTGGCAATACGCCCCTGGCTCGCCTCGGTCATATCGGTGTACAGCACCGTGATACGGTATTCTCTCTCGGGGGAGATGTTATCCACCAGAGAGCGGATGGATACTGCCAGGGGGGCGAGATACTTCTCGTCACAGGCGAAGAAAATGGATACTACGTCTTTTTTCATTTTGTTACCTCACAGGGTGGATACAGGCTCGGATTTCTTGGCTTCACAGCACGCTTCCCAGCGGGCGAGAATATCGTCGAACTCGTGGCAATTCAGGGTGGTGTGCAGCCCTTCCACGTTCCAGGGCTTAATGTTTTGGGTGCGGAGAGGGACGAAGGAGGTGATGGTCATGGAGAAATGCCGAATGACGGTGTCGGGCAGGACCTCCTTCTGCTCGTTATATCTCCGGGGGAGCATCCGCTTATGCTTCACGGCTTTGTTCAGCGCTCCCTGGTCGGGCAGGAAGATCTTTTTCTTCGCCACCATGTGGGCGGCACGGCGAAGGGTGCCCGTTTCCCTTAAATACCGCATGTTCATCAGCAGCATGCCTGCGTTGAAATAGTTGGGGCCGAAGAAAAATCTGCCGTAGCGGTCTCTGACCACCCCCAGCTCATACCCTGCCATATCGGTGTGATACAGGGGTGCGGGGTCGGCGGCGAAGACGGTGTCGGTATCCAGATACAGCACCTTATCGGGGAGCAGGGGCAGACGGTCGCTGAGCAGACGGAGCAGGGTGTAGGGGGTATAGGAGGTCTCCTCGTTGGGGTTGCCCGCCAGGTGGGTGCGGTACAGCTCTCCTACGTCACAGCGTCTGACACAGCTGTCAGGATGCTTTTCCTTTAGAATTTTTTCAACAAACCGGCAGTCCGCCTCGGTGAGGGGCAGATAGGCAGGGTTGGCATCGCTGTAATCCATGGTCAGCACCCACAGGGTTGCGGGCTGGGTGGAATGCTTCACATAGGAAAGGGCAGAGATCAGGAGGCCATCAAAGACCCGATGGTTGCCCGCATACATAAGATGGATCATTGGGGTGCCTCGCTTTCGTCGGTTTCTTTTTTCAGGTATCGGATGGGGGTGTAGGTGGAGAGAGCTGCCCGCTCACACATGGTGGCGTATACTCTGTCCCGCAGCTCCTGTGCCTGCTCCGAGAGGGACAGGCTCTCGTCCGGATAGAAGGGTCCGTCCACGTAGGTCACCACCTTCGGCGTCTTACACAGAGGGCGGCGGTGGAAGGTGTTGGTGAAGCAGAAGACAGGCTCCCCCAGTCTTGCGGGGTAGGAGAAGCTGGTATCGGGGAAGGAACGGATCCCCGTATAGTATGGCCAGATATGTGCCTCGGGATAAACCACCACGGCACCATGCTCCAGGGTGCGTTTTTCCAGTGCCTCTAAAAATCCACGGTAGCCACGAATAGAGGTGGGGGTGGGAATGGCACCGCACATTTGCCACAGGTGGCAGGTGCCACGGGCAGACAGATTTTGGGGACCTACCACCACGTAGGTGTATTTTCTACCAAAGATCAGGTTGGGGATAAAGGCATCCCCCAGCATCAGGGTGTGGTTGCCATAGGCAAAGAGCCCCCGACGGCGGTATCCACGCAGGACACGGCGGTTCTCTATTTTGTGACGGAAGCGGATCTTGCACCACGCCCAGGCAAAGGGCCACATGATACAACGGTAAAAGACAAAGGCAGAGATACGCCAGAGAAGCCCCTTATGCACAAAGCGGAAATTCCCATCCACCGCAATCGTGGGGCGGTCAATGCCGGAATGCTCCTCGTCCTCCCTTTCATAATATACGGTATCACCGATACGGGGCATAGCTCCTCCCTTCCGTGACCCCCGGGGGTCGCAGCTTTACTGTCCCCACTATACTATAAAAGGAGGAAAAATAGCAACCTACCCTTTTTCCCCCTCCCTCTCCTCTTTCTCCCACCGCCTCCAAGGAGGGGAGAATGTCTCTCTACGAATAAGAGAGTGCCAAGAGAACTAGGCGTTTCACCGCGGGAATTTGGTACAAAAGGAAAATGACCCCCGCGACGTGCGGGGGTCAAAGGCTAGGGAATTTTTTAGTTTTCTTCGGGGGCTCCCGCGGCGGAAAGGGCGGGGGTTGCCTCCTGACAAGGGGCGTTTTCTGCCCGGGCAGCTGCGTCGGCAGCCTCTCTTTCCAGCCGCTTTTTCCGAAGGGCGGGGAAGAGGTAAGAGCGGAAGAGCAGGATGTTCAGTGCCACGAAATAGGCACTGACGATGCCCAGCACGATCCAGGGATGCTCCACTGCGTGGGGGGCGATAAACATCATAGGCAGACCGAAGACGATGGCGGACAGGTTCTGGTATACCAGGTTGTCTGCGGCAGGGGTCTTCAGATCCTTATCAATGGCACGCACCAGGATCATACCCGTACCCGCGGTACCCGTCAGCATACCGTACATGGCAAGGAACTGCTCCTCGGTATACTTGGGATACAGCTTCTTCGCCACAAAGTGGTTGTAGTAATAGGTAGAGAAGATGCCCACTACGGTCAGTGCCAGTAGCACGGGCCAGTAGCGCTGCAGTGCCTCCAGGCGGATGGCGGCAATGCCGGAGATAACCATAATGTCAAAGAAGAAGCCGGATAGCCGTGTCATGAGGAAGCCGTTTACACAGCACTTCTTCAGGACGTTTTTCTTTAGCAGCTTGTTGTGGATCACGCCCACCAGGGTTGCTAAAAGCACACCGATGAGGAAGTTAAAGCCGAAGATGGTGGTCAGCATACCGGGGGCGACGGAGCCCAGCACGTACATGATGCCGTACACCACGAAATAGGTACCGATAACGAAGCCCAGCTGTACGGTCAGCTTATCCACGCTGCCCGCCAGGGCAATGTCGTGGGAATTGTGAACGTCGTCGGGGTCTACGTGGCAGTCGTCCTCTGCGGTGGCGTCGATATCGTATTTCCCCTTATGTCTGTGGCGGAGAATATTCAGGTGCACCACGCCGCCAATGCTGGCAGAGGCAAAGCCCAGGGCAGCAATAGAAAGTCCGAAGCTCTTGCCCTCGGCAAAGCCCGCATCCTGGAAGATGTTACCGTAGTTCATTGCCTGTCCCGTGCCCTGACCGAAGCCGAAGGGCAGGATCACGCCGGCCCCGCCGAACATGCCCACCGTAAAGGCGGCGAAGATCAGGGTCACTGCAATGCCCAGAATGCCCTGCAGCAGGTAGGTGGATACGGTGGTAACGCCTGCGTTGAAGATCTCGGCGCCTCTGCCCGCCTCCCGCTTCTTTTTGGAGGGGACGTAGGCGGTGGCGATAAAGCCCAGGGCCAGGGTGTGGTAGGTGATGGTTTCCAGATGCTCCGTACCCTTGCCGCCGAAGGGCATGGTGTCGAAGAAGTTAAAGCCTGCCACCGCCTCGTAGATCAGGGATACCGCCAAAATGAGAAAGCCTGCTAGAACGGGGGTGGGGATCAGAGATACCCGCAGGGGTCGGATCAGACGCTTCATGGCGTTGGCAATCAGAATGCTGAGCAGCAGCGTGGCCACTACGCTGATGAAGCCCCATACACTAGAGTCCCAAAAATCCGGCATGGTTTGCCTCCTTACACTTGTATTGATAGAGATAGTAGAAGTTCATATATTTCAGTGCGTTAAAACGCTTGTTTCCCGTTAGCTGGTAGATAAAGCCGTCGTCAAAATATACGTTCAGCTTGTTTTTCCCCAGGACGCACATGGCACGGACACGGTCAAAGGAGAAAACGTAGGTACACTTCCTCGACGTGAGGGTCAGGGTATCGCCCCACAGGCAGGCAGAGCCACGCTTAAATAGGCGGGTCTGCTTTTTGCAGGGGACGATCTGCTTCAGCGACACCCCGTCCAGGTACAGGGGGTTGGTGAAATAGTCCTCGGGGTTCAGAGACCTGACGAACTTCTCCTGGTAATCGTACCAGTCCGCCACGTAGCGAAAGGGGAAGGCGGGGTCGGCACACTCCAGCGTCTTGTCAGGGCGGTGGGTGACGGTGAGAGAGCAATTCTCACACCAGATCTTATCTCTGTGGCTATGGAAGGTGGAAAGGCCGCACTTGGGGCAGACGTACATGGCACGCTCCAAGAACTCGGCGTTTTTCTTATGGGGGTATACCCCCTCCACCTTGGTTTCATCGGCGGTGAGCTCTTCCTTCAGGATGGCGTACAGCTCTTCCCCCGTCATATTGGCGTACTCGGCGGGCTCAATGATACGGCGGACGTACACCCGCATGCCGCCCTTTCGGCACACGTCGCTCCAGCGGGGCTGTACCCCGTAGCCCCCCTCAAAGCGGAAGACGGCGATGGGCAGCTTCAGCGCCTTTGCCAGGTCGCCGATAGAGGGCTTAATATCCACGGTGCGACCGTGGTAGGTGCGGTTCCCCTCCGGGAACAGGCCGATGCTGCCTCCCTCCCGTGCCACACGCAGGCACTTCATCATAGAGGAGGCGTCCCCCGTGGATTTCATAAAGGGGATGGGCGCCACCAGATAGGAGATCAGGCGGGAGAGGAAGCCACGGGAGAACAGATCCTCCGAGGCGATATAGTAAATGGGTCTGGGATATGCCGCCAGGCTCATGTAGAACTGGTCAAAGCCGGTCTGATGGTTGGAAATGAAGAGATATTGCCTGCGGGCACCGTCGGGAAAGGGCTCGATCACCGCCCCGTATTTCAGCCGTACCCATAGACGGAAGAAGGGGGTCAGGAGATAATGCACCAGCCGGTGGCGGGGCCTTATCCAGCCCTTGCGTTTCTTTTTCTTTGCTTTTTTCAGAGCCATAGAAGGGCCTCCAACAAAAAATCACGATTATTTTATCATAAAAGGCCATAAAATGTCAAGAACCCCTGTGCACAGCACAGGGGCTCGGGGGTCAGGCTTTATTTCGTGCGGCGGATCTGTGCCAGGAGCAGCACTGCCACCTGGGCAGGAACACCTAAGAGGTACAGCATCCACATATTGTAGCTCAGCCACTGCAAAAAGATGGCGGTAATGAGAGACCAAATGAGAGCAGAGCTGACGTAGGGGGTGAGGCGACGGTGGAAATACCGCCAGTCACACAGCATAAGGACCAGGCAGGAAACGGGCACCGCCCACACAAAGGTCTGCCAGCGGTACAGCCCCGCATTGATGGAAATATATACGTATATGGTGGTGGCGACCATCCACACCAGGCACAGCGCCATGGCGGTGAGCCACACCTGCAGTCTGCGGCGGATGGCAGGGGCCATATAGGCCTTAGGTGCTCTGGCACCCCCCTCGGTCAAAAAGCAGTCTACGGTCACACCAAACAGATCTGCCAGCTTCTTCAGCACCTTCAGGTCAGGGAGGGCCTCTCCACGCTCCCATTTAGAAACCGACTTGTCAGAGTAGTTGATCTTCTCTGCCAACTCTGCCTGGGTCCACATACGCCCCTTGCGAAGGGATATGAGGTTTTGGGCAACAATGTTTTCCAGTTCTTGCATGGCCTTAGTATATCACAATCGGGTAAAAAAAGCAAGATGGGCAAAAAAACATTCCATATATGGAATATGGGAGAGGGATATGGGGAATACTGGGAGCGTGGAGGGCGAAACAATGGAAAAATTATCACAGGACTATCTCTTAAACGTTTCTGCCATGGACAGAGCCCTGCGGGTGGAAAAAAGCTTTGATATGGTACGCCGCCGTCTGGCGGTGGGTGGGGATGAGCTGACCCTGTATTACATTGACGGATTTATTAAGGACAGCGTGATGCTGCGTCTCATGCAGCAGTTTGTGTCGGGGAAGGCACTGCCCCGTGGGACGGATGCCGCCAGGGTGTTTATGGACACGGCGGTGCCTTACGTAGAGGTGGAATGTACCTCTGACACAAGGAAGCTGTGCCTGATGGTGCTGTCGGGTGCGGCAGTGGTGCTGGGCTCTACCTTTGGGGACAGGGCACTGGTCATAGACGCCCGTACCTATCCCGCAAGAGAGACCTCAGAGCCTGAGAGCGACAGAGTGATGCAGGGGGCAAAGGACGGCTTCGTGGAGACCTTGATCTTCAATACCGCCCTGATCCGCCGCCGCATTCGTGACCCTCGTCTGACTATGGAATACCATAATCTGGGGGGGCTCTCTAAAACCGACGTGGTGCTGTGCTACCTGGAGGGGGAGGCAGACCCAAAGTACGTCCGTGCCATCTCCCACCGCCTGCGTGAGATCAGACCAAAGTCTTTGACCTTGGGCTTTCAAAGCCTGGCAGAAATGCTGGTGCCCCGCAGGTGGTATAATCCCTTCCCCAAGATCCGCTATACCGAGCGTCCCGATGCGGCGGCGGCACAGCTGGTGGAGGGGAGTGTGCTGATCTTATGCGACACCTCCCCCCAGGTGATGGTGTTGCCTACCTCACTCTTGGACTTTTTACAGGAAACGGACGACTTCTATTTCCCACCTCTGACAGGCACCTATCTCAGATTTCTGCGTCTGGGCATTTTCCTGCTTTCCTTCTTTTTATCCCCCACCTGGTACCTCCTGGTACGGCGGGCGGATATGCTGCCCCCTGCCCTGGATTTCTTGGTGCCGGACACCCTGGGGGGGATGCCACTGCTGCTGCAGCTGTTTGTAGTAGAGCTGGCCATCGACGGGCTGAAGCTGGCCAGCATGAACACCCCCAATCTGCTATCCAATTCCCTGTCGGTGATCGGGGGCCTGATCCTGGGGGATTTTGCCGTGACGGTGGGTTGGCTATCTCCCGACGTGATCTTCTATATGGCACTGGTAGCCATTGCGGGCTTCTCCCAGCAGAACCACGAGCTGGGCTATGCGGTGAAATTCCTGCGCCTGATATGCCTGTCCCTCACCGCCCTATTTGACGCGGTGGGATACGCCATCGGAATTTTGCTGTTCTTTGTGTGCATCTTAACGAATAGAACCCTGAACGGTGGGCATAGCTATCTCTATCCCCTCGTTCCCTTCCGCCCAAGAGCCCTATTCCGTCTGCTGTTCCGTATCAGGAAGGACGATTATCGGGACACAGCCCGCCCCTCTTGATATACGCCCGCCAAAGCCACCCTTTGGCGGGCAAAGAAACAATTTCCAAATAGGTACTTGACAAACCCCACCGCCTGTTATATAATAAGTACCGTTCCACCAAAAAGGAACAAACATTGCGGCATCGCCAAGCGGTAAGGCAACGGACTCTGACTCCGTCATTTCCTAGGTTCGAATCCTAGTGCCGCAGCCAAAAAGACAGACCACCCTTGCGGTGGTCTGTCTTTTTGCCGCAGCACTGCGGCTTCTCACCTAGTTACGCAAGCGAAGCGAAGCGGAACTAGGTTCGCATGCACCACGCAGAGCGACGCCCGCTGGCGAGGCGGCGGCAAGTGTGTGCATATTCGCTTTAGCGAATACCCTAGTGCCGCTGCGGCACTGCGGCTTCATGCCGCCTGACGGCGGATGAGATCCAGACCTTCGGTCTGATGCCATGCCGCCCATCGGGCGGATTCCATACCACCTTCGGTGGATGCCATGCCGTCTTGCGACGGATTCCATTCTCGGCAGAGCCGAGATTTGTGCAGGGCACTTGAATTCTTCACGGTTTTATGCCATACTAATTTCAGAAAGGCGGTGGGGATATGAAGAAAATCAATATATCAGAAATTCCATTATCTACAATTATAATTGTCGGTGTTTTAGCATCCGCTTTATCTTTTGTCTATTATTTTGCACTTAAAAATCCATACGAAATTATATTTTGGTTGATTTGTATTGTCGATTTTTTCCTCTTTACCATAAATGCATATCGAATGATAGAACCATTTGATATTTCCAAAGCAAAAACAATTTTATTCACGATTCTTACAATGCTCTTCTTCTTTGTGTTTTGTCAAACTGTTGTTTTGGCGTTTACTAACGGAACGCGTTTTGAG
>JAZORW010000031.1:0-6300 GCA_045656805.1 Eubacteriales bacterium
GGGGGCAGGGACGGTATTATACAGCAGCCTGAGGGGGACTAGCCCCCGTCTGAGGGACGCCATATCGTAGGCGGCGGCACCGTCCAGGGTTGCCTCCAGCCGCTTCTCCTCCCTGCGGGCAAACACCCGCACCCTGGCACCCAGAAGGCAGAGCAGACGGGTCAGGCGGGAGGCAATTCTGCCATAGCCCACCACACCCACCTCCAGCCCACGCAGGCTTTTGCCCGCCGCCTCCATGCCCACGCCCAGTGCCGCCTCTGCCGTCAGGGCGGCGTTTTCCTCTACGTAGGCGGGGATAGACAAGAGGTCTGTGATCTCCTGCCCCAGATGGCGTGCCCGACTTACCACCTCGGAGGAAAAGCCACCCCCGAAAATGCGAGAGGGCGCCCCCGATAGCAGGCTATCCAGGGTGGGGGGAGAGGGAAGAGAGCATCTGAGATGCACCCCATCCCCGGTGGCAGGGGTGGGCAAAAGCAAGAGGTCTGCCCCCAGGGGCAGCCGTCCTTCTACCCACTGGGCTTCTTCTACCGGAAATACGGAATATCCCAGCCGTGCCAGCTCAGTGGCGGCGTGGGTCTGTCTGGGGTCTCCCAAAAGCACTGCAACCTTCATATCTCACCCTCCTATGGTAGAATATGCGGCGGCTGGGGGATGGGTGCCTTGGAAATGAAAGCCTTGGGGGTTGACTTTTGTATCTAAAAGGGATATACTCAAAATGCGAGTTACGCAGATGCATTTCTAGGGTGCATCACGCCGGGTCAACCGTAAGGGGGCCTGGTTTTTTTATACGCAAGCATTGACAAACAGAAAAAATCTGCTATACTCTGTATGGAAACGGTGGCCCCTCCAAGAATTTGGACGCGAGGCAGTGTGCAGATTTTGCAGACCGTTTCTTTTTCTTTTTAAAACAGCAGTCCTTCGGAAAAGAGATGCACACGCCGCCTTCGGCGTTTTTTTCATTCAAGTTTTGCCTTTTGCCTGTAAGATAGATTCTACTATCTGCATGCTTCATATTTTTTCCCTCCTATTGACATTTTGTTTTAAATAAAATATAATACATACGAAAGTGTTGGCATAACAAATTATTGCTCATGCCCCGCCAAAAGAGATACATTTATGTATCTGCGGCACTTTCTACCTCCCATTTTTGGGAGGCTTATTTTTTTGCTTAAATTTTCCACTTTATCCAGTTACAGGCACGTTTTTCCGAGGCAAGGTATCAAAATATTTTTTTACTAATTCATAATCCTCTGGAACAAAATCAAATTTTTCCGTGTTTTTTCCCAAAGAAGAACGCATCCCATCATAGACATAAGGCACCAAATACGAAATCTTTTTCTTATCACCTAGAAGAGTAGAATTTTTCTTTCTCTCTGACGGAGAAACATTATCCTGTAGGGGGAGCGTACTTACTATTTCCCCATCCGACAATTTAACTTCAGTCGAATGTGTAAATGTAAGATACTCAATATTGTCCCGCGAATTACTTTTTCCTGAGTTCAATAAGCATTTTTGCTGAGTGGGGCATGTAAAAGGATTTTTTCTTGACAGAAATTTGACAAAGGGGTATAATGGAAGGTACTATGGATTTTCTGCCCTTTGGGCAGGTGAGGAGGCACCGTGGAAATTCGGGTAGCTACAAATGCGGATATTCATGCTCTGTCGGTGCTGGAAAGCGAGTGTTTTCCCAATGACCCCTGGTCCTGTGACGCCCTGTCGGGGCAGATAGAAGACGGATGGGGTGTGACCCTGGTGGCTCTCGCCCAGGGGGGGGTGTGTGGGTACATCTGCGGTCGGTGGCTTATGGGGGAGGCGGAGATCTACCGTGTGGCAGTGTCCCCCCATCGGCAAAGACAAGGGGTGGGCGGTGCCCTGCTGGACGCCTGTCTGGCGCACCTAAAGGAGAAGGAAACTGAAAGCGTATACCTGGAGGTGAGAGCCTCCAATGAGGCGGCGAGGGGGCTGTATGCCTCCCGTGGCTTTACGGTGTGCGGGGTCAGACGGCAGTATTATCGGCATCCCACCGAGGATGCAATTCTTATGAAACGAGAGGAGGCAGACCATGCGTATTCTGGGCTTTGAGAGCTCCTGTGACGAAACCGCAGTTTCGGTGGTGGAATATATAGACGGACGCATTCATCTGCTCTCCGACGTGGTGGCGAGCCAGGTGGAGATCCACCGCCTATACGGTGGCGTGGTGCCTGAGATTGCCAGCCGTGCCCATATTGAGGCAATTTCCCGTATTACCGAGGAGGCACTGGAGCGGGCAGGGGTGACCCTATCCCAAATTGACGCCGTGGCAGTGACCTCTCACCCCGGGCTGATCGGTGCCCTGCTGGTGGCTGTCAGCTTTGCTAAGGGGCTGGCATATTCCCACCGTCTGCCCCTGGTAGAGGTGGACCACATGAAGGCACACGTGGCAGCCTCCTATCTGGGAGAAAACGCCCCTGAGCCACCCTTTATCGCCGTGGCACTGTCCGGGGGACACACCTCCATCTATCTGGTGAAGAGCTATACGGAATACGAGCTGCTGGGCTGTACCCGTGACGACGCCATCGGGGAGGCATTTGATAAAATCGGACGCGTGATCGGCATTCCCTATCCTGCGGGTGCAGGATTTGACAGGCTGGCAGACCAGGGCTTCCGCCTGGCTACCTCCCTGGAGGAAGGCTACCGTCAGGCATACGCCGCCAGCCCTGCCTGTGCGGATAAAGAGCTGTACCTACCTACCCCTGCCACCAAGGACGATACCCTGGACTTTTCCTTCTCGGGGCTAAAGACCGCCGCTATTAATTTGCTGCATCGCTATGAGATGAAGGGGGAGGAGCTGAATTTGCCCCTCTTCGCTGCCAAGTACACCCACGAGGTGGTGGAGGCAGTGGCAAACAAGGTGGGGAAGGCACTGGATAGACATGCTGTCACTAGCTTAGTGGTATGTGGCGGTGTGGCTGCCAACTCTCACCTAAGAGACCGCCTGGGGCGGCTGTGCGAGGAGAAGGGCGTGACCCTGTGCCTGCCCCCCCTGAAGCTATGCGGGGATAACGGTGCAATGGTGGCTGCCCAGGGGGTATACGAATACCTGAGCGGGCAGAGAGCCACCACGGCACTGAATGCCCGTGCCACTGACGACTAAAAGAAAAGAACTGTCAAACGAAAGACGACCAAAGAAAGGAGTGAAACCGTGCGTAGAATCGATCAAGTAAAGGGCACATTTGAAAGCCGCATTCGGGAGAAAAAGCCCCGTGCATCTGCGGCAACCATCCGACGTCTGCCACGTTATCACAGATATTTAGCCAACCTGCTGGAGGAGGGCACCCTGCGTATTTCTTCCTCTGCCCTGGCAGAGAAGATGAACGTCACTGCCTCCCAGATCCGCCAGGATCTCAGCTGTTTTGGAGATTTCGGTCAGCAGGGCTACGGCTATAACGTAAAATACCTGTACCGTAAAATAGAGGTCCTGCTGGGTATTGATAAGGGCTACCGTGCCATTCTGGTGGGTGTGGGAAATATGGGGCAGGCACTGCTCCGTTCCCGCATGTTTGCCCGCCGTGGGGTAAAGTGCCTGGCTGCCTTTGACGCTCGCCCTGACGCCGTGGGCACTCAGGTTGCCGGTGTGCCTGTGTACGACGTGGAGGAGCTGGACGGATTTCTGGAAAGAGAAAAAGTAGATATGGCTGTCCTGACCCTGCCCGCAGATGCCGCCGTGGCTATGGCGGAAAGACTGGCTGAGCGAGGGGTGGGGGGTATCCTGAACTTTACCAATGCAGAAATTCCCGCCCACCTGTCCCTGGTGGTGGAAAACGTGCATTTAGACGATTTCCTTATGCTGCTGTGCTTCCGCATGGGAGAAAAGGGGGAGGCAGAGGATGAGTGAGAAATACACCCCCGTGTCCCCCAAAAATCACCTGTTGCCCACCCTGACGCGGGAGCAGCTGACGGGGGCAAACGAGGACGCCCTGAGAGTGCTGCTGGCACTGAGTGACTGTGGGTATAACGCCACGGTAAACGAGCTGTCTAAGGCAACCGGTATGGGCCTTAGCAAAACTGCCACTGCACTGGAATACTGGCTGACCGAAGGCGTGATACGTGAGGGGGACGCCCCCGCCCATCTGCCGGAGGCAGAGCTGATCCCGGGGGGTGCCGCACAGGACGCCGCCGTGATACGGGAAAAGGAGCTAAAGGAGTGTCTGGATCTGATCTCTCACATTCTGGGGCATTTACTGAACCCCACGGAGATCGGCGTGCTGGTATCTATTATTAACGATCTGGGCGTCAGTGCCGCATATCTGACCACCCTGACGGATTACTGCGTCAATACCCTGGGACGCAGCGGTGTGAAGTACGTAGAAAAGGTAGCCATGACCCTCTCTGACAAGGGAATTGTAGGGGAGGATGCCCTGGATGAGTATATCCGTGGGCAGGAGGCTGTGAGAGGGGCAGAGGGGCAGATCCGCCGTCTGTGGGGGATAGGAAGCCGTGCCCTGACCCAAAAGGAAACCGATATGTTAGGGAAGTGGCTCTGCGACTACGGCTACAATATGGACGTGATCGGCGCCGCCTACGATATCACCGCCAATACTGCCTCCCGCGTGACCCTATCCTATGCGGATAAAATTCTCACCGAGTGGTATACCTTAGGCATTCGGGACCTGGGGGGTGTGGAAGCCCACCTGGAGGAAAAGAAAAAGGCACCCAAGCCCATGGGGGCAAAGAAAAAGACTCAGGGGAAGCCCTCGGTCATGTCCTATGACGTAAACGACTTTTTCAAGGCTGCCCTGGAGCGATCCTACGGTAGCGGAGAGGGAGAGGAGAAGTAAAAATGGGATATAGCAACGAAGCCCTGCGCCGTGTGACGGAGGAGCTGAAGGAAAGACAGGCGAGAGCCGTCGCCCAGTCCCAGGCAAGAAGAGAGGAAATACATACTCGCTCTGAGGAGATTGAGGAGATCGACCGCGTGCTGGCTATGACCGCCATGCGGATCTTCGAGGCTGCCATGAGTGGGGAGGGGGTAGAGGAAAAGGTGGAGGCAATCCGCCGTGAGTCCCAGACCCTGAACCAGTCCAGACGCCAGATCCTATGCCAAATGGGCTATCCAGAGGATTATACAGAGCCCGCCTACGTCTGCCCCAAGTGCTCGGATACAGGCTATGCCGGGGCAGATATGTGTGAGTGCATGAAGACCCTTCTGCGTCTGGAGAGCCTGAAAATGGGGGGTGTCGCCAATAGTGACGCCCAGACCTTCGATAGCTTTTCTCTATCCTATTACGCCCAGGATAGAGATACCTATTCCAAAATGGAGAAGACCCTCTCTGCTGCCCGTGCCTTTGCCGAGGAGTTTGTCCCCGGTAAGGAGAATCTGCTGCTGATGGGTGGCACGGGGCTGGGGAAGACCCACCTGTCCACCGCCATTGCCAGACGGGTGATCGAGGGGGGCCACCACGTGGTGTATGAAACTGCACAGACGGTGTTCTCTGACTTTGAGCACGACCACTTCCGTGCCGGCAGAGGAGAGGACAGCCACAGGGCAGAAAAGTATATGACCGCACCCCTTCTGATCCTGGACGATCTGGGCACCGAGTTTGTGTCCCGCTTCACCCTGTCCTGCCTGTATCAGCTGGTGAATACCCGTCTGGTAAAGGGGCTGTCCACCGTGATCAGCACCAACCTGACCCCCGAAGAGCTGAACGAGCTATACGATAGCCGCCTGACCAGCCGCCTTTTGGGGCATTATCGGGTTTTGGCTTTTGAGGGGAAGGACGTCCGTTTCCAGAAAAGAATGGAAAAATAAGAGCGGGATATTTCGGCATAACCGTAAACAAAAAATGAAGAGGGACGTTGCGAATAGCATCCCCTCTCTTTTTGTTTTATCTTAAATAAAACGCAACCGTAAAGAAAAAGGAATTGCACCGAGGTGCAATTCCTTCTTTTTTGTTTTGGGGATTACTCAGAGCGCAGGGCCTCGACGGGCTCCTTCTTGGCTGCCAGCTTAGCAGGGATAACGCCAGCCAGGAGGGTCAATAGCATGCTGATGGCGATCAGCAGTACAGCGCCGCCGAAGGGCAGGACTGCACCGATATTGGAAAATCCGGAGAGGGCACGGATAATCAGGTTGATGGGAATGGTGAACAGCAGGGTCACCAGGATACCGATCATACCCGCCGCAAAGCCCACGATCAGGGTTTCGGCTAAGAATACGCGGGATACGTCACGCTTCGAGGCGCCGATGGCGCGGAGGATACCGATCTCCTTAATTCTCTCCAGCACCGAGATGTAGGTGATGATGCCGATCATGATGGAGGA
>JAZORW010000032.1:0-3478 GCA_045656805.1 Eubacteriales bacterium
GTGTATATCCCTCCTTCAGCATTTCCGATAAGGTAAAGGGCACCATCCTGCAGTATGCAAAGAAGCTGGGTCTGGGAATCGGCATCGTAGGCCTTTACAACATCCAGTTCATTGTAGATAAGGCAGAGAAGGTATATATCATCGAGGTAAATCCCCGTTCCTCCCGTACCGTTCCTTTCCTGTCCAAGTCTACCGGCTATAGCCTGGCAGACATTGCCACCGAGGTTATTATGGGTAAGAGCCTGAAGGAGCTGGGTATCTTCGATATCTATCCTCAGGAGAAGAAGAGATGGTACGTAAAGGTTCCCGTATTCTCCTTCAATAAGATTCGCGGCCTGGACGCCTACCTGTCCCCCGAAATGAAGTCTACCGGTGAGGCTATCGGATATGACGATAAGCTGACCCGTGCACTGTATAAGGCACTGCAGGCATCCGGTATGCACCTGCAGAACTACGGCAC
Source organism: Eubacteriales bacterium (assembly GCA_045656805.1). Classification (GTDB taxonomy): domain Bacteria; phylum Bacillota; class Clostridia; order Oscillospirales; family CAG-272; genus UBA1740. The sequence goes on from JAZORW010000032.1 coordinate 461, forward strand.
CGTATTTGCAACCATTGCAGATAAGGATAAGGAGGAGGCCCTGCCGCTCATTCGCCGCTTCTACGATCTTGGTTTTAACATCATGGCAACCCACGGCACCGCTAAGTATCTGAAGGAAAACGGCATCCGTACCCATGCAGTAGGCAAGATCAGCGACGGCAGCGACGAGATCCAGCAGGCGATCCGCCAGGGCTACGTGGCATACGTGATCAACACCAGTGCCATCGGTGGCGGTGGTGCTGCCATGAGTGACGGTCACGAGATCCGTAAGTATGCAACCGAGAATAACATCACCATGTTTACCTCTCTGGATACCGTACGTGTGCTTCTGGACGTTATGGAGGAGACCACCCTGTGCATCTCTACCATTGATGCCTAAGGAGTGTTTATGAAGCAAAGCATTTTTAAAGTTGTGGAGAACGTGGCGCTGACCGATACTGTTTTCCGCATGAAGATGGAGGGGGATACCTCTCACATCACTTCTCCCGGTCAGTTCGTTAACCTGAAGCTGGATGGCTATTATCTGCGTCGCCCCATTTCGGTGTGCGACGTAGAGGGTGACGTGCTTACCCTGATTTATAAGGTGGTAGGCGATGGCACCGAGGCTATGAGTCACATGGAAGCAGGGCAGGAGCTGGACGTGCTGACGGGGCTTGGCAACGGATATGACACCTCTCTCAGCGGAGAAACCCCCCTTCTGGTGGGCGGTGGTGTGGGTGTGCCCCCCCTGTACCTTCTGTGCAGAAGGCTGGTTTCCGAAGGAAAGCACCCCTCCGTGGTTCTGGGCTTTAACACTGCAAACGAGGTGTTCGGCTATGACGAATTCCTCTCTCTGGGCGTGCCTGTCACCGTTACCACTGTAGACGGTAGCCGCGGCACCAAGGGATTTGTAACCGCTGCTATGGCGGAGGGCGGATATTCCTACGTCTACACCTGTGGACCCGAGCCTATGCTAAAGGCAGTATATAACGCCTCCTCTGTCAGCGGACAGTATAGCTTTGAGGAGCGTATGGGATGCGGCTTTGGCGCGTGCATGGGCTGCTCCTGTAAGACGAAGTACGGTAATAAGCGTATCTGCAAGGATGGCCCCGTACTGGTAAAGGAGGAGATCATATGGTAGATACCTCTGTAAAGCTGGGGGACTGGGTACTGGACAACCCCATTATCCCTGCCAGCGGGACCTTTGGGTACGGATATGAGTTTGCTGAGCTGTATGATATTAATTGCCTTGGCTCTCTGTCCATTAAGGGTACCACCATTGAGCCCAGATTCGGTAACCCCACCCCCCGTATTGCGGAGTGCTATGAGGGAATGCTGAACTCTGTGGGACTGCAAAATCCCGGCGCCGAGAAGGTAGTGGCAGAGGAGCTGCCACGCCTAGCAAAATGCTTTTCCAAGAAGGTAGTGGCAAACGTCAGCGGCTTCTCCGCTCAGGACTATACCTCTGTGGTAAAGGCACTGGATGCACAGGAGCAGGTGGCGATTTTTGAGGTGAACATCAGCTGTCCTAACGTACACGGCGGCGGTATGGCATTCGGTACCGACCCTGTGGCGGCTGCCGAGATCACCCGTGCGGTGAAGAGCGTAGCCACTAAGCCCGTATATATTAAGCTGAGTCCTAACGTAACCAACATTGTGGAGATCGCCCGTGCCTGCGAAGAGGCAGGTGCCGACGGTATTTCCATGATCAATACTCTCTTGGGTATGCGTATTGACCTGAGACGAAAGAAGCCCATTCTGGCAAACAAGGCCGGTGGCTTCTCCGGCCCCGCCATTTTCCCCGTAGCGTTGAGAATGGTATATCAGGTATATGAGGCTGTGAAAATTCCCATCATTGGTATGGGCGGCGTTTCCACGGCTAAGGACGTGATCGAAATGATGCTGGCAGGAGCCACTGCCGTACAGGTGGGTGCCGCCAATCTGGTAGACCCCTACGCATGCTATAACATCATTCGTGATCTGCCCGAGGAAATGAAAAAATACGGCATCAGCCGACTAAGTGATATTATAGGAGGAGCACACTAATGGGTAAGGACGTAATCATTGCCTGCGATTTTGACTCTAAGGAGGCAGTGCTGAATTTTCTCGATATGTTCAAGGAGGAGAAGCCCTTTGTAAAGATCGGTATGGAGCTGTATTATGCCGAGGGCCCTTCTATCGTACGTGAGATCAAGGCAAGAGGTCACAAGATCTTCCTGGACCTGAAGCTGCACGATATTCCCAACACCGTTAAGAAGTCTATGGCCGTTCTTTCCCGCCTGGACGTAGATATGTGCAACCTGCACGCCGCAGGTACCGCCGCAATGATGGAGGCTGCCCTGGAGGGGCTGACCCGTGCAGATGGCACCCGCCCCATCCTGATCGCTGTTACCCAGCTGACCTCTACTGATGAGGAGCGTATGCGTGGCGAGCTGCTGATCGATGCCCCCATTCAGGACGTGGTTATGCACTATGCCGCCAATGCTGCTAAGGCAGGTCTGGACGGTGTGGTTTGCTCTCCCCTGGAGGCACAGGCTGTACACGGCAGATGCGGTGAGGGCTTTGTAACTGTAACCCCCGGTATCCGTTTTGCTGACGGTGACGTGGGCGACCAGAAGCGTGTAACCACCCCTGAGAGAGCAAAGGAAATTGGCTCTGACTATATCGTAGTGGGTAGACCCATTACTGCCGCTGCAGATCCTGTGGCAGCATACCGCCGTTGTGTAAACGAGTTTGTAGGATAATTATAGAAAAGGAGAAATTCCCATGAACAATATCGCAAACATTATCGCAAAGGATCTGCTGTCCATTCAGGCAGTATTCTTCCGCCCTGAGGAGCCCTTCACCTGGGCTAGCGGAATTAAGAGCCCCGTTTACTGTGATAACCGTCTGACCCTGTCCGACCATAAGGTACGCCTGGACGTTGAGTCCTCTCTGGCAGAGACCATCCGCCGCGAATATCCCGAGGCAGAGGTGCTGATGGGTACTTCTACCGCAGGCATTGCCCATGCTGCGATTACCGGAAGTCGGAGGCCAAGC
>JAZORW010000033.1:0-1184 GCA_045656805.1 Eubacteriales bacterium
GGGGGGCTTGCCCCCTGTGTGAGGGTTTTGCGGGTTGTTCTTCCTACTAGATATATGGGACAGAATGTCATCACTTACACCATGAGCGATAGCATTCTCACAGGCGTTGTAGCGCCTGTATCTTCCACAGATATTCATTTCTGCACAAGGGCAAAATACTACATCATGCCTGACGGCACCCGCCGTCTGGCATCGGTGCAGTCAATGTCCCGCCCTGTGTTCCGTCTTCCAGGCTTTGAAGCCGTAGGCGAAAAGCCAAAGGAGGAAGGGCTCTGTCATATCTTTGAAATCTTAGATAGACAGATTGATGAGGAAGAACAAGCCCAAAACAAAGAGCGGGCTACCCGCCGTGCCCGCATCAATATATTTGATATATTGATGTGTAACCCTGACCTGGACACCTTCTGCACTTTCACCTACGACCCAAAAAAGGTTGACCGGTACTCCTACGAAGATTGCTATGCAGTTCTGCGTCCCTGGCTCTCCAACAGAGTGCAGAGGCGTGGGCTCAAATATGTAATTGTCTATGAGTACCACCCGAGTTCTGGGGCACTGCATTTCCACGCAGTGATGAACAGCAGTGCCCTAGAGTTAGAGAGAGCCAGGTCGCAGAGCGGGCGTGCAATGTCCAGGGAAGGGAAACCCCTTTACATTGTAAAGGATTGGCCTCTCGGCTTCACCACCGCCCAGATCATCGGCGGTGCCGATGAAGACCACACCAAGGTCAGCAAATATCTCTTTAAGTATATGGGTAAACAACAGGTGAAAATAGGGGGGAGGTACGCTCTGCACGGCGGTGATCTGGCGGGGCCTGTGTATGAATATGGAGAAATTCCTGCACAGTTCATGCCACTGGACAAGCGTCCCCTATTTACAAAGGAGGTCGATGTCATTGGCGGAGCAGTTAAGTACATCGAGCACACCTTCATTTAAGGTGTGCCCAGACGCTTGGAAAAGTGGCTGGGGGGTGTGGTGTCGGCACCGTTCGAGGTGGTGTCCCGCCAGTCACTCCGTAGCCTGCAAAGCACGCTTGACCCCATGCCAGGGTGGCGCGGTTGAAAGTTTACATTTTAGGAAAGTAAACTTGCCGTGAAAGCGGGGTACCTTGACCCTTCCGCCGTTGCCTCCCTGGCGGATGCGGTCACACACACAAAGCGTACCAAAAAAAGAGCCTGGCTCCCGCT
>JAZORW010000034.1:0-5732 GCA_045656805.1 Eubacteriales bacterium
TGATGTTTACGCTATGAGAGGGGGATAGAAGAGCCTCGGTCTGCCTGTGTGCGATAGAGGAGGGACACTGGGTGGGAATATCCTGGTACAGGGTACCGCCCATAGCAATATTAATAACCTGTGCCCCACGGCAAATGCCCAGAATGGGCTTCTTCCCTGCAAAAACCTTCTTGAATACCAGCAGTTCCAGGGCATCCCGCTGGGGCTGAATGCTACCGCATTCGGGCATAACCGCCTCACCGTAATGGCAGGGATCTACGTCGCACCCACCGGTGAAAAGGAAGCCATCACACATCTCTATCAGGCGGTCGATGGTTTCTTCGTCTTGGGTATTGGGAATAAGGAGGGGAGTACCGCCGGCCTTCACTACGGCGTAAATATATTGGGCGTTACACTTGGTAACACCGTCGTTATCAATTTCCACCAGCATACCGATCAGTGGCTTCATTTTTTTGTCCTCGCTTTAATGTTTGGCCGGGCATACTGCCCAAAGGAGCCTTTCCCCATAGTTATAGCACAAATGCGGGGGAGAGTCAATGGGAGAAAAATGATAGAATATTCGCCTGCGGCGAAGATGCCAACGCCCTGCGCCTGGTGAGCCAGCTCCCCGATCTACGGGCGTGGCATGCGAACCTATATCTCTCGCCTGGGCTCGAGATAGGTTCGAATCCGCGGGGAGGCAAAAAGAAAGGGGCACACAAACGGTGCCCCTCTTTTTGGCCTACCCGATAGGATTCGAACCTACGACCTTCAGAGTCGGAGTCTGACGCGCTATCCAGCTGTGCCACGGGTAGATAACATAAGCATTTTAGCACAGTTTTAAGGAAAAGTAAACCGCATTTTGAAAAAAGTTTTGGGCCTATGTGTTGACAAAAAGCGGGGCGGTGGAGTATAATGCAACCAGATAAAACATACTAAAAAACACAAGGAGGAAAGCCAGAGCCATGGACGTGGATAAACGTCACGCAACCAACACAAAAGAGAATATCGTCGCAGGATGGCTTTCCAAAAAGCAGGGGATGCCATCGGCTTTACAGCGTTGATCCCAGGGCTATTTTTATGCACAGCAACGCCGTTTTTGGCGTTTTTTCTTTTGTAGCTTAGGCAAGAGGAAAAATGAACGAGGAGAAGATGATGCTCTCCCCACGTGAGGTGGAGGAGTTACTGGAAAACAAGGCACTTCATGCCCTGCGCTCTGCCTGTGACAAGATGCAGGTGGAGGACATTGCTGCCCTCATCTCTCAGGTGGAGGAGAGATACGTAGCCAGGTTTTTCCGCCTTCTGCACAAGGAGATCGCTGCAGAGGTGTTTTCTGAGATGGACACCGATGGGCAGGAGGTGTTGCTGGCAGCCCTGTCTGACGCAGAAATGAAGCACCTGCTATGCGAAATGTTCTACGATGATACGGTGGACCTGATCGAGGAAATGCCTGCCAACGTGGTGCAGAGGATCGTTGCCAACAGCACCCCGGAGGATAGGCGGGTCATCAACGAGCTATTGCGGTATCCCCCCGACAGTGCGGGCGGTAATATGACCACCGAGCTGGTGCGGCTGAAGACCACCTATACCGTGGCACAGGCACTGGAGGAGATCCGCCGTGTGGGGGTGAATAAGGAAACTGTCTACACCTGTTACGTCACGGATGATAGCCGTCGCCTGCTGGGGGTGGTGGAGGCGAAGGATCTTCTGTTATCCGCAGGCGACACCCCCATTCTCGACGTAATGGATGAAAACGTGATCTCTGTCCGCACCCTGGAGGACCAGGAGAGCGTGGCACGGATTATGTCCTATTATAGCCTGATCGCCCTGCCTGTAGTGGACACGGAGGGGCGGCTGGTGGGTATCGTTACCATTGACGACGCCGTAGAGATCCTGCAGGACGAGGTGGAGGAGGACTTCTCCATCATGGCGGCGATCAACCCCGCAGAAGCACCTTATATGCACACCTCGGTTCTGGGACTGGTGAAGAGCCGTTTCCCCTGGCTGGCACTGCTGATGCTGTCCGCTACGGTGACGGGGCTGATCATTTCCCATTTTGAAAACGCCCTGGCGCAGGTGGTGGTGCTCACCGCCTTTATCCCCATGCTGATGGGTACGGGCGGTAATTCCGGCTCTCAGTCCTCGGTGACGGTGATCCGTGCCCTCTCCACAGGAGAACTGATGCTCTCGGATTGGCTGCGTGTCGTGTGGAAAGAGCTGCGTGTGGCAATCCTGTGTGGCGTGGGCCTTGGTGTGCTTGCCTTCGGCAAGGTGATGCTGGTAGATAGCTGGATGCTGCATAATCCTGAGGTGACCCTGCGGGTAGCCTTCGTGGTGTCTGCTACCCTCGCCCTAACGGTGCTGTGTGCGAAGCTGATCGGTGGTCTATTACCTATTTTGGCACGTAGGCTGGGGCTTGATCCTGCTGTAGTAGCCAGCCCCTTTATTACCACGTTGGTGGATGCCATTTCGCTACTGCTATATTTTGCTATTGCATGCTCTCTCATTCCCGCAATTGGGGGATAAAAGTGAAGGCAAGGAGGATTTTCTCCTTGCTTTCTTCTTTACAGAAGAAACTTTTTGCTGTATAATGATAGTCAATGAAGCAAAAAGGAGGCAACCATGGCAAAGCGAGCAGATCAAAAGACAAGGATTCTGACCCTTTACGATATTCTTCTGCGTAACACGGACGAGGCACATCCCATGGTAGAGGCCTCCCTACGCAGTGCCCTGCTACAGAACGGCATTGCCGTAGATCGAAAGACGGTGCTGGACGACCTGCACACTCTGGAGGATTACGGCGTTGACATAGTCAATCGACGGGGAAAGGGTGGGGGATATTTTATCGCCTCCAGAACCTTTGAGCTGGCAGAGCTAAAGCTGCTGGTGGACGCCGTGCAATGCTCTAAATTCATCTCGGAAGAGAAGAGCCGTGTGCTGATCCGTAAGCTGTGCACCCTATCCTCTCGCCATGAGGCAGAGGCGCTTTCCCGCCAGGTGTACGTGTGTGGGCGTGTGAAGGCGGATCACTCTGCAGCCCTATATACGGTGGATACCATTCACGGTGCTATTGCAGGGAATAAGAGAATTACCTTTACCTATAACGAATGGACCATGGACAAGACCCTGACCCCCAGGCACGGCGGTGCCCTGTACACCGTCAGCCCCTATCTTCTCACGTGGGAGGAGGGGAACTATTACCTGGTAGGATACGACCATGGGGAGGAAAGCCCCAAGCATTTCCGCGTGGATAAAATGAGCCGTGTCTGTGCCACCGAGGAGCCCAGAGGCGGCGAGGAGGCATTCCGTGGCTTCGACCCTGCCAGATATTCCGGGCAGACCTTCGGTATGTATCGCGGGAAAGAGGAACTGGTGACCCTGAGATGCCACAACTCTCTGGTGGGTGTGGTTCTAGACCGTTTTGGTGAGGAGATCACCCTGCTACCCGACGGAAATGACCATTTTCGGTTTACCGTGCGTGTGCGGGTTTCACCCGTATTTCTGGCATGGGTCATTGGATACGGCACCCGTATGCGTATCTTGACCCCTACCGCCGTGGCAGAACAGCTGAAGGATCTGGCGCTTTCCGCCCTGCGTGACACTTGAAAAAGAGCATATACTTTGATATACTATTGTAAGTTGTATTTCTTGGAGGAGCCATGTTCGAAATCCTGAAGAAGATCTCCCTAAACCCCACGGTTACCCGTATGGATATATATGCGCCCCGTATCGCCCAAAAGGCTGAGCCGGGGCAGTTTGTCATTCTCCGTGTGCATGACAAGGGTGAGAGAGTCCCCCTTACCATTGCAGACTTTGACCGTGAGGCGGGGACCGTTAGCATTATTTTTCAGATCGTAGGTGGCTCGACCCAGCTGCTGGACCAGCTGAAAGAGGGCGAAAGCCTGTGCGACCTGGTAGGTCCTCTTGGTAAACCTACGGACACCAATGGGCTAAAGCGGGTGGCTGTGGTCGGCGGCGGCGTAGGCTGCGCCATTGCCTATCCCATTGCTAAGAAGCTGCACGCCATGGGCTGTGCTGTGCATACCGTAGCAGGCTTCCGTACTAGCGATCTGGTGATCCTAGAGGATGAGTTCAAGGCAGTGAGTGAAAAGTTCCACCTGATGACCGACGACGGTTCGGCCGGGGAAAAGGGGCTGGTGACAGACGCCCTTCGCCGTCTGATTGAGGGGGGAGAGCAGTATGACCGTGTCATTACGATCGGCCCCACCGTTATGATGAAATTTGTGTGCCAGCTGACAAAGGAGCTGGGTGTGCCCACCGTGGCATCCATGAGCCCCGTGATGATCGACGGCACCGGTATGTGTGGCGGATGCCGTCTGACCGTAGGCGGTAAGACCGTATTTGCCTGTGTAGACGGCCCTGAGTTTGACGGCCATCTCATCGACTTTGACGAGGCACTGATGCGTGGTAACATGTATTCCTGCCAGGAGCAGGAACACCGTGAGGCCACCTGCAATCTTTTTAGGGAGGTAAAGTGATGGCGAATATGTCCCCCAAAAAGAACCCTATGCCCTCCCAGGAGCCCAGCGTTCGTATCACCAATTTTGATGAGGTAGCCCTGGGGTATACCCCCGAACAGGCAATCGAGGAGGCACAGCGTTGCCTGAATTGTAAGAATATGCCCTGCGTAGCAGGATGTCCTGTGAAAATCCATATTCCCGCCTTTATTGCCCGTGTGGCTGAGGGAGATTTCGAGGGTGCCTATGGCGTGATACAGAACGCCACCTCTCTCCCCGCCATCTGTGGGCGTGTGTGTCCCCAGGAGTCTCAGTGTGAGAGTCGCTGCGTAAGGGGAATGAAAGGGGGGAGCGTTGCCATCGGTCGTCTGGAGCGATTTGTGGCTGACTATCACCGTGCAAACGGTGGCGAAAAGGCTGATAAGCCCCGGAGCAACGGTCACCGTGTGGCTGTGGTTGGCTCTGGTCCCGCCGGACTTTCCTGTACCTACGATTTGGCAAAGCTGGGATATGAAGTGACCGTTTTTGAGGCTCTACATACCCCCGGTGGCGTTCTGGTTTACGGCATTCCCGAGTTCAGATTGCCGAAGGATATCGTACGGGCTGAAATCGACGGTCTGCGTCAGCTGGGCGTGAAAATTGAAACCAACGTAGTCATCGGCCGTACACTGACGGTGGATGAGCTGCTGGAGGAGGAAGGATACGACGCCGTATTTATCGGCACCGGTGCAGGTCTGCCTAAGTTTATGGGCATCCCCGGTGAGTGCTATAAGGGCGTGTATTCTGCCAATGAATTCCTAACCCGTATCAATTTGATGGGCGCTAATAGAGAGGATACGGATACCCCCGTATTCCGTGGAAAGCACGTGGCTGTGGTAGGCGGTGGCAACGTGGCAATGGACGCCGCCCGCTGTGCAAGACGTTTGGGTGGAGATGTCAGCATCGTATACCGCCGCGGTATGGAGGATCTGCCTGCCAGACACGAGGAGATCGAGCATGCCCAGGAGGAGGGAATTCAGTTCTTAACCCTCACTAACCCCACGGAAATTTTAGGCTATATGAATCCCCAGGATAGGCGGGATCCGAAAAATGGCTTCGTAGAGGGGCTGAAATGTGTGAAAATGGCTCTGGGTGACCCCGATGCCAGCGGACGCAGAAGACCTCAGGCTGTGGAGGGTAGCGATTTTGTCCTGGAGGCTGACTGTATCATTATGGCTCTGGGAACCAGTGCCAACCCCTTGATCAGTGCCACCACCCCAGGGCTGGAGACCAACT
>JAZORW010000035.1:0-5591 GCA_045656805.1 Eubacteriales bacterium
GAGGGGGCACAGCCCCCTTGGCTATCTTCGTCTAAGGAGTAGACATGGCAGAAACGAAACGAGATTATTACGAGGTCCTGGGGGTAGAGCGAGGGGCAGACGAGGCGGCGCTGAAAAAGGCGTACCGCACCCTTGCCAAAAAGTATCACCCCGATATGAACCCCGGAGATAAAGAAGCAGAGCAGAAGTTTAAGGAGGACAACGAGGCATACGGCATTCTCTCCGACCCCGAGAAGAGGCAGAAATACGACCAGTTCGGTCACAGTGCCTTTGACGGCACGGGTGGCATGGGCGGCGGTGGCTTTGACTTCGGTGGCTTTGACTTCGGCGATATCTTCTCCTCCTTCTTTGGTGGAGGAGGGGGCGGCAGCCGAGCAAATGGCCCCGTGGCAGGAGACGACGTGGGTGTCCGCGTGGTGCTTTCCTTTGACGAGGCTGTCTTCGGCTGTAAGAAGGACGTAACCTATAACCGTGTGGAGGGTTGTCCCGAATGCGGCGCCACCGGCGCTGCCAAGGGTAGCACCCCCCAGACCTGCCCCGACTGTCGGGGTACGGGTAGGGTCACCGTTCAGCAACGCACCTTTATGGGCGTGATGCAGACCCAGCAGACCTGTCAGAGATGCCGCGGTAACGGCAAGATCATATCCGACCCCTGCCGCAACTGTAACGGCAAGGCATACATCCGCCTGACGAAAAAGCTGTCGGTGAACATTCCCGCAGGCATTGACGAGGGGCAGAGGATCGCCCTACGCGGTCAGGGCTCCGCAGGTCGCAACGGCGGCCCCGCAGGAGATCTTTTGATCCAGGTGTCCGTCAGACCCCATCCCATCTTTGAAAGACAGGGCAACAACGTGTACTGTGAGATCCCCATCTCCATCACCGAGGCAGCCCTGGGTGCAGAGATCGACATCCCCACCCTGGATGGCAAGACCCAGAAATACGCCATCCCCGAGGGCACCCAAAACGGGGCATCCTTCACCCTGCGTGGCGAGGGCGTGGCAGACGTGAATACCAAGCGTCGCGGCAACCTGAACTTTACCGTCCTGGTAGAGGTGCCTAAGGGGCTGAATCAGGAGCAGAAGGAGCTGCTGCAGAGGTTTGCCTCCACCTGTGGGGAGAAGAACGTCTCAAAGCGTACAGGCTTCAGGAAGAAACTAAAGGACCTCTTTAAATAAAAGGGCAAGAAAACAAAAAGGAATTACACCTTGCAGGGTGCAATTCCTTTTTTATTTGCGGTTATGCCAAAATACGAAAGCCCGGGGAGAAAGAGATTTCGAGGAGAAATTCACGCTCGCGACCCGAAGGCGTACAGGTGTACGCTGAGAGGGAGTGAACGTGAATAGCAAACCAAAAAATTTAATAAAAAGGAAAGCAAGGCTTTTCTTCCTCGCTGAGGGAGAGCAAAAAGTTAAAAGAGAGCTTTGTCAAACTGGCAAAACTCTCTTTTTTGGTTTGCGGTTATACCGAAATCTATTCTCCCCGATTAATCTATGGTCATATCCATCTTAAACCGCATGATTTTGCGGAGAGTGTTCTTGGGGAAGGGCTCGGTACGCACACGGAGGAGCCCGATTTTCTTGTAGGGAACGGCGGTGCGGTTGTAGTCGTCTACATAGGGCTGCAGGTATGCCTCAAAATCGGTGATGCCGCTCTTTTCCATGTAGTCGGCGTCGGGGAAGATCTCTGCCACGATGGCGTTATGCTCCATGCCGCGGCGGCTCTGTCCCTCGTAGACCACGATATCGGCAACGCCGGGAACGGCGTTCAGTGCGGTCTCGATCTCCTCGGGGTATACGTTCTTACCGTTGGAGAGGATGATCAGGTTCTTCTTGCGGCCTGTGATGTAAATTCTGCCGTGCTTGTCCAGGCGTCCGTAGTCACCGGTATGGAAGAAGCCCTCCTCGTCGATGGCGTCACGGGTAGCCTCCTCATCCTTCCAGTAGCCCAGCATCACGTTGGGACCCTTTACGCAGATCTCGCCCTCGCCGTCCTCGTTGGGATCCTCGATGCGGAGCTCGTCGCAGGGCAGGGGGAAGCCAACGGATGCAGGATCGTTAAAGCCGGGGCGGTTTACGGCGATCAAGGGGGCACACTCGGTGATGCCGTAGCCGTTGCAGACTGTGATGCCCAGTGCCTCGAAGGTATCTGCCATTTCACGGTTCAGGGGGGCACCGCCGCTGACAGCCATGGTGATGTTACCGCCGAAGGCGGACAGCACCTCACCGAACAGCTTCTTGCGGATATCAATGCCGAAGCGACGCAGGAAATTCGACAGCTTCATACCAAAGCGGAGGGACTTCTCCTTGCCCTTATCCTTCACGGAGGACATAATGCGGCGGTAGAAGGTCTCCAGATACAGGGGAACCACTACCAGCACACCGGGCTTCTCCTGCTTCAGCTCGTTAGAGATATACTTAAGACCTGCGGAAACGTACAGCTCAATGCCCAGCAGCACCAGAGCCAGAATACCAACGGTAGAGCCGTAGGTGTGGTGGGGGGGCAGAACGCCCAGGGTCTTGCCCTGGAAGGTAATCAGCTTCAGACCCCAGTGCAGGTCGGAGATCAGGTTCTCCTGGGACAGCATAACGCCCTTGCCCTTACCGGTGGTGCCGGAGGTGAATACCAGGAGCGCCAGTGCCTTGGGGTCGGTTGTGACAGTATCGTAGGCGGTGTTTCCTGCCTCACGGGCGGCTCTGCCTGCCTCTATCATCTTGGCAACGCTGTCTACGTCCTCGGCACACTTACCAATATAGGTAATGGTGGGCAGGCCGGTGCCCTGACGGATCTCCTCGGCCTTATCTGCCAGGTTGCCCTCGCAAACGAGGAAGGAGCATTCGGCACGGAGAATGGTGTCGGTGAGGTCGGGGGCGGTCCAATCCTTATCCAGGGGGACCAGAACAGCGCCCACAGACAGAGCTGCCAGGTAGAATACTACCCACTCATAGGACAGGGAGGCAACCAGGGCCACGTGCTTTCCGTTCATGCCGCGGGCGATCATTTCCGTGCCCAGGGCACGCACGTCGGACACCAGCCGGGGATACTTAATTCTTACAGCCTCCTTGTCAGAGGGCTTCACACGGAAAGAAACGGCGGGACGCTCAGGAAACAGCTTCTCCACGTCCTCCAGTGCCTCGTGAATATCACGGTAGTTTTTGGGGCTCTCGTACAGGGGGTAATGATACTTGTGGCTCATTTTTTTACTCCTTTTCAGTGGAATCGGGGGTGTCCCCCATGAATAGGTTTTCGGTGATGGTGGCGAAATTGGTACACAGCTTGTCCAGTGTCGCGTAGAAGCTCTCCAGCTCCTCCGGGGCAATGCCCGTGTCTGCCTGTGTCTGAATCTCCAGTGCCTTTGCGGCGATGCCCAGGGCGGCGGCCTGTCCCCTGGGGGTCAGTCGGATGCGGTGGTTGTAGCCCCGCTTCCCTTGGCTGTCTGAGGTGACGTAGCCCTTCTCCTCCAGCTCTGCGATCTCACGGGACACGAGAGAGCGGTTGATCATGCTCTTCGCCGCCAGCTCAGCCGGGGTGAGTCCCTCGGGATGGGAGAGTAGAAGATAGACCCAGAAGGTGTGTACACCCTTCATATCAAAGGAAGGGGCATAGTGTAGCTTCAGGTGCTTAATGCACTTTTGTAAAAGGTCAATGCTGAGCGTAAATTGCTCAAATCGCTCGGCTTTCACGGCTCCTCCTTGGTTTTGGACTTGTTTTCGGTCAAAAGTTGACCTGTCAACATTGAAACCAGTATACCACAGTTTTGTTGACCTGTCAACATTTTTGTTCGCTTTTTTCAAAAAAACAGCGAAAGCCCTCTGCCAGCTCCTCCAGGTGGGATAGCCCCTCGCTATCCAAGAGGATCTCCTCGGGGGAGGTGCCGTACAGCACGTTCCAGTAGCCCCCGCTGATGCGGGGCATGGAAAACAGGGGGAAATACCGCTCCAGCTGCTCAATGGCAGTGACACCTCCTGCCCGACGGCATACGGCGATGGCTGCCCCCGCCTTCCCCAGGTGGGTGGCTTTACCGGAGTAAAAGAAACGGTCCAGAAACCCCGTAAAGGATCCTGCCGCCGCCCCGTAATGCACGGGGGTGCCCAGCACGTAACCCCCACATCCCTTTGCCATCTCCAGAATCTGGGGCAGGGCATCCTTTACCACGCATTCCCCCGTCTGCTTACACGCCCCACAGCCCATACAGCCGATGGCGTGATTTCCGATCCAGCCCATACGTACTCCCATCCCCCGTCGGGTGAGGCAGGACGCCAGATGGGAGAGGGCGGTGTAGGTACAGCCCCACTGATGGGGGCTGCCGTTTAAGAGCAGAATATCCATTTTTGCCTCCAACGCACTTTTTGTTAGGATATGCGGTCCTCCGCCCCGCTGTTCTTCTTGTCAAAGAAGGAAATTAGTGCTATACTTAGAAAAACGCATTTTTAAGGTTGGCAAAGCATGGCGAAGGCAAAAAGTGCAGAGGTAATCGTAATTGGGGCGGGGCATGCAGGCATTGAGGCAGCTCTGGCCTGTGCCAGGACGGGACACGACACCGTCCTTTTCACCATGCAGCTGGACGCCGTGGGCAATATGCCCTGCAATCCCTCCATCGGTGGCACGGGGAAGGGACATCTGGTGTATGAGATCGACGCTCTGGGTGGCGAGATGGGCCGTGCCGCCGATAAGGTGACCCTGCAATCCCGCACCCTGAATGCCAGCCGCGGCGCCGCCGTCCATTCCCGCCGTGTGCAGGCAGACAGAATGGCCTACCGTCAGTATATGAAGCGTCTTTTGGAGTCCACCCCGAGGCTACGCCTGGTGCAGGCGACGGTGACCCGTGTCCTGACCGAAGAGAGAGAGGGGAAGCCCTGCGTCAGTGGCGTGGAGACTCAGCTGGGGGATACGTGGCTGGCAAAGAAGGTCATTATCTGTGCGGGCACCTACCTGAACGCAGAAATTTTCGTGGGGGACACCTCCTATCAGGGGGGACCCGACGGCATGATGGCAGCCCGAGGGCTGACAGAGTCCCTTCTGGAGCTGGGGCTGTCTCTGCGTCGCTTTAAAACAGGCACCCCCGCCAGGGTCAACCGTCGGTCTATCGACTTCTCAGGCCTGGAGGAGCAGAAGGGGGATCTGCCCCCCGTTCCCTTCTCCTCCCACACCGACCCCGACGCCTTTGCCGAAATTTCCCAGACCAGCTGCCACGTGGTATATACCAACGGGGATACCCATCGGGTCATTCTTGACAATATTGAACGCAGTGCCCTGTACGGGGGAAAGATCCACGGCACGGGCCCCAGATATTGCCCCTCCATTGAGGATAAGCTGGTGAGGTTTGCGGACAAGGAGCGGCATCAGCTGTTTATAGAGCCCTGCGGTGCGGATACCGACGAGATGTATATTCAGGGCTTCTCCACCTCTCTGCCCGTAGACGTGCAGGACGCCATGCTGGCTACCCTTCAGGGCTTTGAAAACGCAGAGATCATGCGGTACGCCTACGCCATAGAATACGACTGTATCGACCCCACCCAGCTGCTGCCCACCCTGGAATGCAAGACCATAGGCGGGCTGTACGGTGCGGGGCAGTTTAACGGCACCTCGGGCTA
>JAZORW010000036.1:0-1150 GCA_045656805.1 Eubacteriales bacterium
ATCCCCACCCTGGTTACCCTCACCTGTGATATCTCCCTCACCGGAAAGATCACCTGGTCGGGCTATGTGCTGGAGGCGGTGATCGCTCTCTTGGGTACTGCCGCCATCGGTCTGTTCGTGCGCCTGCCTGCGTGGAGCAAGGTGCTGATGATGAGTGCCATCTGGTCGGGCTATACCTTTTTCGTGGAACACCGTCTGACCGGTGCGTGGAAATTCCCCTTTTCTCTGCCTATCGTCGCCTATTCTATGCTGGCGATGGCGATGCTCTTCCTGTACGGATGGATCACCCGTCGAAATCCCCGTCCGCTGATTCTTACCGCTCACTTTTTCGTGTTTGCGGGAGGATTGTGTGTGCTGATTGAGATTTGGATCAATCTCTATTTCTCCATCACTCCCCGCGCCCTGTGGAGCATCTATCCCGCAGGTACGGCACTGCTCGTGGGTGCATTCTTCGTGGTCCTCCATCGGAGCAAGACCTTGAAGGCGGCGCTGAAGAAGAAATTGTTTGTCTGAAAAACTCCCCCAACGGGGAGTTTTTTTTGTGGAGGAGAGACCCTCCTCTCGGGCTCTCCACCCACTTCCTTGGCTGGCGGCACTCTAAATTTTTACTTTATCGACAGATTGACCGCAATGGGATAACCATTGCGGGTTTTTGATTGAATGGATTCTCCGTCGACCCTCTCCGACGGCTTCACCGCCACCTCTCCCAAAGGGAGAGGCAGGGGTAAACCAAACTATCCGTGGCGAGAGTAGCAGACGCCTTGCGGCTTACTGCACGCAGTTGCTTTGCAACTGAAGAAACCCTCGGTCGTGAGATGTCACCCACTTTATGAAACATCCCTTGAGTAGTGAAAGAGGCGGCACAGAAATGGAGCGTCCTCAGACGCGACTAAGGATGGTGAGGGGGTTACTTTTAGGGGGAGAGGAAAACTTGGTTTCCTCTCCCCCTGAAACGATTCTTTGCGAAGCAGTTGCTTTGCAACTGCTACACTTCTCTGTTCGCACAGAAAGTGTGAGAATCTGCCGAGACTCCCCCAAAGAATCGTGTGTACCGAAAACGGTGGGAGCAAGCCCCGTCCTACGAGCGTTTGGGGAGGTGTCGAAAACAGGTGCCGCCGGCCAATGGTCCCCCCTACAGGGGGGTGGGCAG
>JAZORW010000037.1:0-1565 GCA_045656805.1 Eubacteriales bacterium
CTTCAGCTGGTGACGCTGGAATTTAAGGACTGCGTAGAGCGTGCCCTCATGGGCAAAAAGGTGGTCCTGCCCATCCAGGCGAAGGATAAGCCCGCCACCCTCAGCTGGGGCGGCGACGTGGCGAAGATGATCGCAGGCGTCCTGTTTAAGAAGGAAGCAATGCGGGAGGCGTACAACGTCTGCTCCGCAGAGTATAAGACCTGGGGCGAGATCGCCGAATATTACCGCACCCTGGTGGGTCTGGAGGCAGTCTGGGTGGATAAGGAGGACTATCTGTCCATCCTCAGTCCCGTGGAAAATCTCGATCTGCGCCGCCAGCTGGAATACGCCCGTATGTTCCGCAGGATCACCGATAATTCCAAGGTCCTGACCCTGACGGGTATGAAGCAGGAGGAGCTGATGCCCATGTACGAGGGGCTGAAGCGGGAGATCCAAAATATCCCCACGGATTTCGTGCCCTCTCTCTCCCCCATCGGGCTCCGCATGGACGCCTATCTCGCCGCCCACGGCATGTAAACACAAATAAACGTTTAACGGCTCCCAGGGAGCCGAAAAGGAGAACCGCTATGTCACACGAGCAAGCAGCACCCAAGCTAAAGATCACCTGCGTGCAGATAGACGCCCTGCCCGGTAAGCCTGAGGAAAACTTCTGCCACGTAGAGGAAATGATCTGCCGTGCCATGGAGGAGCAGCCCGACGTCATCGTCCTGCCCGAATCCTGGTCTAACTACGATACCCTGAAGCCCCGAATCCCTGAGCTGTGCGACAGAGACGGCGTTGCCATCCGTGCCCGTGTGGGAGGCCTGGCAAAGAAATTCCACGTGAACATCGTGGCAGGCACCGAGGTGGATATGCACGGCGGTAAGATCTATAACACCGCCTTCGTCTTCAACCGTGAGGGCGAGTGTGTCGCCGCCTACGATAAGCTGTATCTGGTATACCCCAACGAGAACATGACCGTGGCCGAGGGTGACAAGATCTGCACCTTTGAGTTAGATGGGGTAAAATGCGGTGTCCTGACCTGTAACGACCTGAAGTTCCCCGAGCCCTCCCGTGAGATCGCCCTGCGGGGTGCAGAGATGCTGTTCGTGCCCTCTGCCTGGCCCGATAACGTGATGTTCCGCCTGCACCCCCTGGTTCAGGTGAGAGCCATTGAAAATCAGATGTTCGTGATCAACTGTAACACCTGCTCTAAAACCAGCAAAAAGGTAAACGGCGGTGGCTCCACCGTGGTTGCCCCCTTCGGTCAGGTGCTTGCCAAGGCAGGCACCGGGGAGGAGATCTTCTCCTGCGTATGTGATCTGGAGGAGGTACAGACCGTCCGTGCAAACGGTCAGCATTTTATGGAAAGACGGCGTCCCGAGCTTTACAAAAACCTGTGAGGTAACTAACCATGAAGGCTATTCTTGTAGACGAAAATAAAGATCTGGTATGGTCCGACGTAGAGGATCCCATCATCCGTGAGGATGAGGTACTGGTAAAAATTCATGCCGCAGCACTGAACCGTGCCGACCTGCTGCAAAGGCAGGGCAAATATCCCTCTCCCCCCGACTGTCCCCCCTGGA
>JAZORW010000038.1:0-8356 GCA_045656805.1 Eubacteriales bacterium
AGCGTTGGGGGCGAATGCACCTACCAGGTGCTGTATACTGACGAAGAGGGAAAGCTGGCGTCCACCCTGCAGGAGGGCACCTTTGAATGGGAAGCACCCATGGAGGAGGGAGCACAGCTATTTATCCGAGAGGGCAGCGAGAGTGTCAACTGTCGCCCCGTGGGTCCCCGCCGCCTGTCCCTACGGGCAGGGATGCCACTGGAGCATTTCTTCCTGCAACAGGAAGAGGTGGTGGAGCCTAAGGTGCCCGCCGAGGCAGGAGAGGTGGCGGTGCTACGCCATGCTGTACAGGCGGGGCGGACGGTACTGGGGCATTCGGGAGACCTGCCCATGAGTGAAAGTGTCAGGGTGGAGCCTGATTCTAAGGTGCTTTCCTGGGAGGGGCAGGTGCTGATGCGAGAGCTGACCTGCGAGAGTGGCGGTATGCACGCCCGGGGGGAGGTGTGGTTATCTGCCCTCCTGACAGATAAAGACGGGAACCCCTATACGGTGCGATGCAAGGCACCCTTTGAGGAAATGCTGTCCGGTGGCGACGTGGGCGTCACCATGGCGGTGGGGGGCGGTAACTGTCGGGGTATGAGCTGCACCCTATCCCAAGAGGAGGGCAGCGACAGGCTGACCTTTGATTTCCTGCTGGATCTCTGGGGCATTGGGGTGGAAAATCAGACCCTGACCCCTATAGGGGATCTATATGCCCTGGATATGCCTGTGAAATGCCATACCAGAGTTCTGGAATTCAGGGAGTATCCCGTGGCACGGATGGCAAACTTCACAGTGGACGGTACCCCTGACCAGCACGCCATGGAGGAAGGGGCAACCCCGGTGGATTGCGTAGGAGATGCCTTCGTCACCTCCTGCGAGGCAAAGCGGAATGAACTGGTGGTGAAGGGGGAAATCCGTGCCAGCTGCCTCCTGCGTGGGGAGGAGGGATATACCTCTCATCCCGTGACCCTGCCCTATCGCGTACGGATTTCCTGTGGAGAGAGTGTGCCTGACGGCACCTCCTTGACCCCCTACGTGATCTGCGTGCAATGCCACGCAAGAGAAGACGGGGGTAAAATCCTTATGGACGCAGAGCTGGCGGTGGCAGTGCTGGGCAGACGCACTCATAAAATGCGGGTGGTAGACGGGGTAGAGCCGGACACTGCCGCCTGCGACAATGCCCGCCGCGGAGATATGGCGGCTGTGTATCTGAAGGATGGGGACAGCGTCTGGGAGATTGGAAAGCGGTATGGCGTCCTGCCGGAGCGGGTGATCTACGGCAACTCTCTGCCTGAAGAAACCATGCAGAGGCTGGATGACCCACAGTGCCTGGATGGGGTAAGTCGGCTTCTTCTGGAATGGTAAAAAACAAGGGCGACCATTGCAGGTCGCCCTTGTTTATTTGTTTTGGTAGTTATTTCAGCCAGGTGGCACCCGTGACCACGTCTACGGTCAGAGGGACGGAGAGGCTGGCAACCCCCTCCATTTCACGCCTCAGAATTGCGGCGGCGGTGTCAGATACCTCAGGGGGGCACTCCAGCACCAGCTCGTCATGCACCTGCATCAGCAGGTGTGCCTGGGGCAATTCCTTTTTCAGGGCGGTGTGTACACGCACCATCGCCAGCTTCATAATATCGGCGGCGGTGCCCTGCAGGGGGGCGTTCATAGCAATGCGACGACCCATGGCACGCATCATGCCGTTTTGGGACTGCAGCTCGGGAATATAGCGGCGACGTCCGTAGAGGGTTTCGGTATAGCCGTTTTCGGTGGCGTGGGTAACCGTATCCTCCAGGTATGCCCCGATGGCGGGATAGGTCTGCATATAGGCGTCGATATACGCCTTTGCCTCTCCCACGCTGATGTCCAGGTCTTGGGAGAGAGAATAGGCACCGATACCGTATACGATACCGAAGTTGATTGCCTTCGCCCGCTTTCGCATCTCGGGGGTGACCTCCTCGGGGGAGAGGCGGAAGGCGGTGGCGGCGGTGGCAGAGTGAATATCTGCCCCGGATAAAAACGCCTCTGTCATTTTCTCATCCCCAGACAGCACTGCCAGCAGGCGAAGCTCGATCTGGGAATAGTCTGCGTCCACCAGTACCATACCGGGGGAGGGAATAAAATAGCGACGGAATTCACGCCCCAGAGGGGTGCGAATGGGAATGTTCTGTAGGTTAGGCTCAGCCGAGGACAGTCTGCCTGTAGCGGTGAGAGCCTGCTTTAGCTCTGTGTGAATGCGGTCGGTGGCGTCGGCGGCGGCGGTAAGCCCTACGGCATAGGTGCCGTGAAGCTTTGACAGCTGGCGGTAGTTCAGGATCTCTTCAATAATGGGGTGAGAGCCCTTTAGCTTTGCCAGGGTTTCTGCATCGGTGGAATAGCCCGTCTTTTTCTTCTTGGGGGCAGGGAGAGCCAGGTCCTCAAAAAGCACCTCGCCCAGCTGCTTAGGAGAATTGACGTTAAAGCTCTTGCCCGCTAAAGCGGTGATGCGGTCAAGGCATTCGGTGATGCCCGCCTGCAGCTTTTCTCCATAGGCCTCCATACCCTCACGGTCAATGCGGAAGCCCCGCTTTTCCATTTGGGCAAGGATGGGGAGGAGGGGAAGCTCTATCTCAATTAAGAGAGGCAGGCAGTTTATCTCCCGGATTTTCGTGTAAAGTACGCTTTCCAATGCGTACATCAGGTGGGCACAGGGACAGTCGGGGTCACAGGTGAGGCTAAGATGCTCTTCTATGAGCCGCATAAGCGCATCTCCCCCGCGGGAGGAGTCCAGCACGTAGGCGTACAGGGACAGGTCTGCCAGGGTACATTCAACGGAAATTCCCAAGTTATCAAGGATATTCCACAGCTTTTTACCCTCGTGGCAGATCACGGTTTTACCTGCAGCGAATAGGGGGGTTAGCTCACGTAGGTCTCCGGCGTAACGCAGATTTTTCTCTCCGTTTGACAGGAAAATTGCCTCGTCGGTAGAATGGAAAGCAAACTTGTCGCCGATAGATAGACACTCTCCGGCAGTGGCATCTGCATAGCACAGTTCTTCTGCTGCCTCGCAGCTCTTAGGCTGGGGGGTAGCATCGGGCTGCAAATGAAAACGGGTGATAAAGCTGTTCAGCTCCAGGTCTCTGAACTTCTCATACAGCTCCCCTGTATGGAAGCCCCGGTAGAGTAGATCCTCAGGCTTTTTGTCCAGAGGTGCATCCCGCAGGATGGTAGCCAGGGTCTGGGAGAGATAGGCGGCGTCCTTGTCCCGCTCCAGCTTTTCTCTTACCCCCTTAGCAATGGTGGGGTCGGAAATATTCTCGTAAATACCGTCGAGGGATCCAAAGGCGGTGAGTAGCTTAAGGGCGGTCTTTTCGCCAATACCACCTACCCCGGGAATGTTATCGGAGGAGTCGCCCATCAGTGCCTTCAGGTCTACGAATTGCTCAGGGGTGATGCCGGGATATTTCTCCCCGAAGGCTTCGGGGGTCATGGGACGGGTGTCGCTATTCCCCACGTAGAGGACGGTGGTTTTCTCGTCGATGAGCTGATAGAGGTCCTTGTCCCCGGACAGCACGTAGGCGTGGGTATCGGGCAGGGATTTTGCCATAGCGGCAACGGTACCCTGAATATCGTCTGCCTCATATCCGGGTAGCTCCAGCACGTGCAGGCCCATGGCGCTCATGCATGCCTTAGCATCACAGAACTGTGCCAAAAGATCCTCGGGGGTGGCGTGTCTGCCGGCCTTATAGGCATCGTACATCTTATGGCGGAAGGTGGGGATCTTCAGGTCGAATGCCACAGCCGCGTAGGTGGGCTTCAGTGCCTCCAGCTGGCGGGCAATGATATTCACCATGCCGAAAATGGCGTTGGTGGGACGCCCGTCACGGGTGGACAGGGGTCTGACGCCGTAATAGGCACGGTTGATAATGCTATTGCCATCAATGACTAAAATCTTATTCACAGCTTACCTCGTCGTCTGTCGTTTTTGCCTCTGCTGGGCAGGGCTGATACTTAAATAGAATATCCTTTATAATTAAAAGGAAGAAAAGTGCGAGGAAATAGGTGGGATGCTGACCCAGGGGCAGTTCGTGACCGGGGAGAAGCACCCCCAGGATACTGCCAAAGCCAAGAGAGCCTGCCAGAGTATATGCCAACGCTTTCACCGTGGCGGTGACAGCGGGCGCCGTTCTTTTGCCGAGGGCAGAGCGGACACGGGAGAGCAGATACAGCACGCCCACCAGCAGAGCCAGGCTCAGCAGTAGCTTATAGGTGCTGTTCTTGGGGGTGGAAGCATCGAAATATAGATACATGGTGTAGGACACCAGAGAAATGGCACCCCCCATACCGCACAGGCAGGAAAGCTCGGTACGCACACCGAACCCCTCCAGAGCGGGGTACAGACCGCCGATCAGGGCGAATGGGGCACAGAGCAGGGCGAATAGAGCCGCCCGCCCCTCCTCAGTCTGAGAAAGGTTCAGGGCGTGGAGAGCCAAAAACCAAAAGCCTATGCTACACAGAAGCCCCAGACACCGTCCGGTGGTAGTATTGATGGGCGTGGGAATGAGGTGCTGACCATATTTGCACAGAAGACAGGCACCCAGGGCGGTAGAGAGCGCCAGATATACCAGCAGGCATACGTAGGCAGCCCCCCTCATATATTGGAGGTCGGAGGTGGGGGAGAGCATCGCCAGACAGTAAAAGGCGGCACCCGCCAGGGGAGAAAGACAGGGGAAAAGCTTTAGTCCCTTAGACTTCATAAGAGGCTCCTTTTCACTTCACGTAAATCATGTGACTATTATAGCGAAGACTTGTTAATAAAATGTATACATTTGGCAGAGTATGGCAACAATTCTGCTTGAAATAGGCTCGAAAATGGCAAAAACGGGCATTTTTGTATATCTTGCACAAAACAGGTGCAAATATTTCTAAAAAATTCTATATCAAATTTTTTGCTCAAAAGTGCCAAAAATATTGCAATTTATTGACTATTTTGTTATAATGCTAGAGCATGGTCTGCGATGAAGCGAAGGTTGCCGTCTTATAGACGGGTAATTTCGTGGAGTATGTCCAATATTTAATTGGGCGAAGGTAAATGCACTGTGTAAGCATAATCGGGATGCCTCCCTGCTGCGAGGGTCGGCTGCCCGAGGTTTCCTTTGGGCTTCAAAAGAAACGCACGGCACGGTGTAAAAATCTTTCCCCCTCACATGCAATTAATATAGGAGGAAAAACAATGGCAAACGAAAAGATCAGAGTGAGACTCAAGAGCTACGACCACACCCTCATCGATGCCGCAGCAGCAAAGATCGTTGACGTGGCTAAGAGAAACGGCAGTGCTGTTTCCGGTCCTATTCCGCTTCCCACCCGCAGAGAGATCGTTACGATCCTTCGTGCAGTGCACAAGTACAAGGACTCCCGTGAGCAGTTTGAGATGCGCACTCACAAGAGACTGATCGACATTCTCAATCCCCAGGCGAAGACCATCGAGGCTCTCATGAACATCGAGCTTCCCGCAGGCGTTGAGATCGAGATCGTCAAGGCGTAAGTCACAATCGCTGACTAACGCAAAACCGTGAAAACGGTGTGTGCAATCCGCACACGAACCACGCCCCCGTGGTCAAGTTGATCTGACGGCATAGCCGAAATCCAAACGGATCAACCAATAACTACAAATGGAGGAAAAATTATGAAACACGGCATGATCGGCAAAAAAATTGGCATGACCCAAATTTTTGATGAGATCGGCAATGTGGTACCCGTAACCCTGGTAGAAGCAGGTCCCTGCGTGGTAGCACAGAAGAAGACCGTCGAAAACGACGGCTATGATGCAGTACAGCTGGCATACAGCGACTGCAAGGACAAGCATCTGACTCGCGCAGAGCTGGGTCACCTGAAGAGTGCAGGTCTCTCCGGTAAGAGATACCTGAAGGAATTCCGTCTCGAGGACTGCAGTGCCCTGAACGTAGGCGACGTGGTTACCGTCGATACCTTCGCCATCGGCGAGAAGGTCGACATCACTGGTATTACCAAGGGTCGCGGCTACACTGGCGCAGTAAAGAGATGGGGTCATCACATTCTCCGTATGACTCACGGTACTGGCCCTGTACACCGTCAGGTAGGCTCCATGGGTGCTAACTCCACCCCCTCCCGCGTCTTCAAGAACAAGAAGATGGCCGGACAGTACGGAAACGAGCAGGTTACCATTCTGAACCTGGCCGTTGTAAAGATCGATGCAGAAAAGAATCTGATTGCGGTTAAGGGCGCCATTCCCGGTGCCAAGGGCGGTATCGTCTTCATCCGCAATTCTGTGAAAGCATAACGGAAGGAGGAAATACGAATGCCAAACATTAAAGTAGTTGATATGGCAGGCAAGGCTGTAGGCGAGATGACTCTCTCCGAAACCGTATTCGGTGCAACTGTAAATGAGGCCGTCCTCCATACCGCAGTAAGAGCATATCTGCTCAACCAGAGACAGGGCACTCAGTCCACTCTGACCAGAACCGAGGTTTCCGGCGGCGGTAAGAAGCCCTGGAAGCAGAAGGGTACCGGTCGTGCAAGACAGGGTAGCACCCGTTCTCCTCAGTGGACTCACGGCGGTATCGCCCTGGGCCCCAAGCCCCGTAGCTGGAACGTAACTCTGAATAAGAAGGTAAAGAGAGTGGCTCTGTTCAGTGCTCTTTCCTCCAAGGTTGCAGACGAGACTCTGACCGTCATCGACGAGATCACCGCAACCGAGTACAAGACCAAGGCTATGGTCGCTATGCTGGCTGCCGTTGGTGCAGCTAAGAAGGCACTGATCGTTCTTGACCAGGTTAACGACTACGTGATCAAGAGCTGTGCCAATATCGCAGGTGTTAAGACCGTTCAGTACAACGAGATCAACGTGTACGACATCCTGAACTGCGATACCCTGATCATGGCTAAGGCCGCTATTGAAAAGATTGAGGAGGTATACGCATAATGAAATCTGTTGCAGATATCATCGTGAGACCTCTCATCACCGAAAAGAGCATGCAGGGCATTTCCGAGAAGACCTACGCCTTCGAGGTTATGAAGCATGCAACCAAGCCTGAGATTGCAAACGCAGTTGAGGAAATGTTTGGTGTCAAGGTGGCAAAGGTCAACACCATTAACATGAAGAAGAAGCCCAAGAGAGTGGGTTACCACATGGGCTACACCAAAGAGTGGAAAAAAGCAATTGTTACCCTCACCGAGGATTCCAAGACGATTGCCTTCTTCGATAGCTTGAGCTGATAAAGGAGGATTGAAACATGGCAGTTATGAAGTATAAGCCTACGACCCCGTCTCGTAGAAATATGTCTGCTCCTTCTTTTGATGAGGTCACCAAGAAGACTCCCGAAAAGTCTCTGATCGTAACTAAGAAGAAGCACTCCGGCCGTAACAGCTACGGTCGCATCACCGTTCGCCACCACGGCGGCGGCAACAAGGTTAAGTACAGACTGATCGACTTCAAGCGTCAGAGCACCGCTCCCGCACAGGTTGTCGGCGTTGAGTACGACCCTAACAGAACCGCCTACATCGCACTGCTTCAGAACGAGGCCGGCGAGAAGAGCTATATCATCGCTCCCGTAGGTCTGACCGAGGGCACCACCGTTTACAGTGGCCCTGAGGCTGATATTAAGCCCGGTAACACTCTTCCCATTTCCGCAATCCCCGTTGGTACCATTATCCACAACATCGAGCTGTATCCCGGTAAGGGCGCTCAGCTGGTTCGTTCCGCTGGTGCTCAGGCACAGCTGATGGCTAAGGAAAATGGTGTTGCACAGGTTCGTCTGCCTTCCGGTGAGGTTCGCATCGTCCGTCTGGACTGCAAGGCTACCATCGGTCAGGTTGGCAACATTGAGCACGAGACCGTTAAGCTGGGTAAGGCAGGTAAGACCCGTCACCTGGGTATTCGTCCTACCGTTCGCGGTTCCGTAATGAACCCCTGCGATCACCCCCACGGTGGTGGTGAGGGGAAGTCCCCTGTCGGCCGTCCCGGCCCTGTTACCCCCTGGGGTAAGCCTGCTCTGGGTTATAAGACCAGAAGCAAGAAGGCCAGAACCGACAAGTTCATCGTTAAGCGTCGTAACGGCAAGTAATTAGGAAGGAGACACATCATGAGCAGAAGCTTAAAGAAAATGCCCTACGTTGAGCAGAAGCTGTTTGACAGAATCTGTGCAATGAACGATAAGGGCGAGAAGAAAGTTCTCAAGACCTGGTCCCGTGCCTCTACCATCTTCCCCGAGTTCGTGGGACATACGATTGCCGTATATGACGGTAGAAAGCACGTTCCGGTATACGTTGTGGAAGACATGGTCGGCCACAAGCTGGGTGAGTTCGCTCCCACCCGTACCTTCATGGGCCACGCAGGCTCTAAGACCTCTAACAACGGTAA
>JAZORW010000039.1:0-8023 GCA_045656805.1 Eubacteriales bacterium
CTCTATGATCATGCGTCTGGCAGATGGCTATGACACAGTGCTGGAGAGAGATGGCTCTAATCTTTCTCAGGGGCAAAGACAGCTGCTGAATATCGCCAGAGCTGCCATATCTCACGCCCCCATCCTGGTGCTGGATGAGGCAACCAGCTCTGTAGATACCAGAACAGAGCGGCATATTGAGCACGGCATGGACCGTCTGATGAAGACCCGTACCACCTTCGTCATTGCTCATCGCCTATCCACTGTCAGAAACGCCAACGCCATTATGGTGCTGGAGGCAGGGGAGATTCTGGAGCGTGGTACCCATGAGCAGCTCCTTGCAAATAAGGGCAGGTATTACGAGCTGTATACCGGTGTGAAGGAACTGGATTGAACCCCAATTTTGGAAGAGCCCCACGGCAGTGTGGCTCTTCTTTCTTGCATTTTTTTGGGTTTTGGGTGGGGGTTTTGGCTCAAAAAGAGGAATTTGCAACCTTTTTTGAAGAAAAATAGAGCAAACCGTAGCATTTTTCTCTTGAAGGAAGAGGTTAGGTATGTTATACTGAATTTAGTAAAAAACAAAGGAGGTGTCTTATGCCAAAACTGACCTATTCCCTGCTTGGAAAGACACTGATCGTATACGAGGTAGAGGTGGGAGAGCCCCTTCCCCTCCCTGAGGTGCCCCCTATGGAGGACCACGAGTTTGTGGGATGGCGGGAGCTACCCGAGAAAATGGGAGAGGCAGATCTTCTGATAGAGGCGGAATGCACTCCCCGTAAATATACCCTGTCTGTGGAAATAGACGGGGTGGTCACTGCTACCTTCCAATATGCGGCGGGAGAGTCTCTGGAGGATCTGCCCAGCCCACGTAAGGCAGGATATACCTTCTCCGGTTGGAGAAAGAATTATAGCGTTATGCCGAAAATGAATTTGACCCTGCGTGGTAAATTCCGTCCTAACGTGCATACTCTGACCTTTGAGTTTGACGGTATTTCCTTCTCCCGCCGTGTGGCGTACGGCACCCCCATTACGGCAATGCCCGTGCCTACTAAGGAAAACCATACCTTTAGCGGGTGGGGCAAAATTCCTGAAACCATGCCGGATCGAGATCTGCGGCTGCACGGCACCTTTGACGTGTCCTCTTACACGGTGACCTACCTTTTAGAGGGGGAGGTGTACCGTACGGACGCTCTGTGTGTGGGGGATAGAATTAAGCCCCCCGTGATGGAAAAGCGGGAAAACTATACCTTTTCCGGCTGGCGGGGTCTGCCTAAGGTGATGCCGAACAGCGACCTAACCGTAAAGGGAAGATACTATGCGAAAAAGAGTCGCGTGCCCTCTGTGGCGGACGGTAAAGGTGAGGAGGGATAAAGAATGCCTGAGAAAAAGCAGTTTACCCTGACCCTTCGCCTGGATGGAAGGGTGTATAGAGAAATACAGGTGGAAGAGGGGCAGAGACTACCCACCCTGCCTGTGCCTGAAAAGAAGGGGTGTTCCTTTGACGGCTGGGGAGAGCTACCGGCACTTATGCCCCAAGAGAATATCGTAGTAGAGGGGCATTTCAGCCCTACGCTATACCGTGCCATTTTTGCCTACGGAGTAGAGCAGTATGCCATTCGTGAGTTGCCTGCCGGCAGTGAACTAAAGGCACCTGCTGACCCGTCTGTGAGGGGGTATTCCTTTGTCAAATGGGATGGCTTCGATGGCGTGATGCCCGCTAAGAACGTTACCTATGAGGCTAGCTTCCGTCCCCTGGAATATAAGCTGGACTACGTGGTAGACGATACCTACCGTCTGTCCTTCTCTGTTCCCTATGGTGAGGAGATCCAGCCCCTGGGAGAGCCCACTAAGGAAAACTGTGAGTTTACAGGCTGGTCGCCTATTCCCTCCACCATGCCCGCCGAGGATGTGGAGGTGCGGGGTTGCTTCCGTGAGAAACTGTACCACCTGACCCTACTGGTGGACGGCGAGGTGTTTTATGAGGCAAAACTGCCCAAGGGCGGTATGATCGACACCAAGATGAAGCCCACCAAGGAGGGCTACTATTTCAGCGGTTGGAGAAAACTGCCTAAGCAAATGCCCGCAAAAGACGTCACCGTTTCTGCCTCTATGTATCCCACCCGCTATCGGGTGAGCTTTATTGTCAACGGACAGGTCTATAAGACCGAGTACGTGCCTTTTGGAGAAGAGATTCCGCTGCCTGTCCCCCCCACGGGTGAGGGTACCTTCTTTGGCGGATGGAATGATCTGCCCCAGACTATGCCCGCAGAGGATCTGCAGATCCACGGAAGCCTGAACGCAAAGCTGTATAGCCTTTCCTTTGCCACCGACGGCGAGGTGTTCCACCGCGTGGAATTACCCGCAGGTGCCCCCATCAGTAAGGACGTGGAGGCCCCCCACAAGGAGGGCTTTGTGTTCTGTGGCTGGGATACAACTCCCACCCAGATGCCCCCAAGAGACCTGACGCTACACGCAGTATACGCCACGGTGCGTACCCGCTACCGTTTCTTAATTGACGGGGTGGAGTATGCAGAGGTAGAGCCTGACGGTGCAGAACAGCTGGTGATGCCCTTCCCCGAGGAGCGAGACGGTCTGGCGTTCAGCGGCTGGAACTCCATGGAGGTGGATTCCCGCACGGGTATCACCACCTTTAGTGGCACCTATGAGGATGAGCAAAAATACATCATCACCTACCTATTGCGTGGAGAGGTGTACCGCAGAGAGAAGCTGTCTCCCGGTTCACCTATTACCCCTCCTATACCTGAGGGGTGCGAGGATTTCGAGTTCTTAGCCTGGAGAGATCTGCCGGAGAGTATGCCTGAGGCAGATATCGTAATTGAGGGCGAGGTAAAGAGCCTTCACTATCGCCTGATTTTCTCTATTGAAGACGAGATCGTATATACTATGTCCCTGGACGCGGGGGAGGATATTTCCTGTCCTGCCGTAGCGAACCGCCCGGGGTATACCTTCCTTGGATGGCAGGACGTACCTGCCCAAATGCCTGCCCATGACCTGACCATCTACGGACAGTATGAGCGAAATATGCACCTTCTGACCTATACGGTGGACGGAGAGGCAATATTTGAGGGCAGAGTGGGCTGTGGCGAGCTGTTGACGCCTCCCGTTCCCACCGAGAAGGAAGGGCTGGCATTTTTGGGCTGGAGTCCTGCCATCACCCAAATGCCTGACGCAGATACCACAATCACGGCACTGTATTCAGACACCCATTGTCGCATCCTCTATTACGTAGACGGCGTTCTGCACTCTGAGGCACTTGCCCCTGCAGGGCAAACCGTTCCTCTTCCCAGCATTCAGGTAGGAGAGGGAGAGAGATTTGAATGGCAGAGCGTCCCTCACCAGGTGCCCACCGGGCTACTGGAGGTGCATGGCGGCCGTGTCGCCAATACCTATCGCGTGACCTATCTCTATGAGGGGAACGTGCTGGGAATAGAGGAATACAAGTGGAAGGAGCCCATTGACTCAAGAGTGGCTCCCCCTGCGGACGCAGAGGGGTACTTTACAGGTTGGCTGGGAATCCGGGAAGAGATGCCTGCCCACGACCTGGAGGTCACGGCACGTTTTGAGAGCCGTATTTTCCACGTGACCTTTATGCTGGAGGAAACGCTGCTGTGGGAGCAGGACGTGGCGGTAGGGGCACAGATCCCCACCCCACGCATCCCTGAAAGAGAGGGTTACGTCTTCGCCGGCTGGAAGAACTACGTAGACGTGATGCCCCCCTATAATTTCACCGCTTACGGCTCCTATCAGCCCCGTACCTACACCCTGACCTATATGCGGGGTGAGGACGTTGTGGGGCAGGAGGAGTATCTGTACGGTGCCCCCATTCATCCCAAGCGTGGCCCCAGGATCACGGGTAACACTTTTGTGAAATGGGAGGGGTTGCCGGAGTATATGCCACCCAGTGATCTGACCGTCAGTGCCAGATACCGTGGGCTGACCTACCGTCTATCCTACATTTTGGACGGAGAGCTCTTCTTCGGCGGAGACGTAGAGATGGGCACCAAGCTGGTACCTCTGGAGCCGCCGACAAAGGATGGCTTTACCTTCACCGGGTGGAAGGATCTGCCCACCTTTATGCCGGGGCATGAGGTAATTGTCACGGGGGGATATGAGCACCGTATGTATACGGTGACCTACATGGTGGACGGCATTATCTGGAGGATCGACCATTATGATGCCGACCAGAGCATTCTGCCCCCCGAGGCACCTGAGCATGACCATGAGAGCTTTGTGCGTTGGAAGAATATCCCACGCACCATGCCTGATTATGATATCATCTGTGAGGCAGAATACACAGAGATCTTTAGGCATTTTGCGTTTTCCCTGAACGGCAAGATCCTCTCCGAGGGACAGTGCCGTAAAGGAGATATTCTTCTGCCCCCTGAGGTCCCCTATAAGAGTGGATTTGCCTTCTCGGGCTGGGAGGGCTTTGACGGGAAGATGCCCGCAGGTGACGTGGTATATCAGGGCACCTATCTGAAGGATACCTACAAGGTACGCTATTTCTTAGACGGTGACCTATACCTGGTAGAGGGATATGATGCGGGGCAGAGAATACTGCCCGCAGAGCCCCCCAGCAGGGAGGGATACACCTTCTCCGGTTGGGGCAGACTGCCTAAGGTAATGCCTAAGGACGATATCAGCGTTTCTGCTACCATGATACCCAATAAGTATCGGTTGATCTACCGTACTCAGGACCGTGTGCTATATGATGAGCCCTGTGCCTGTGATACCCCCCTGGGGAAGGTGGGGGCATCTGCCGTGCACGGCTATGAATTCCTGGGCTGGAAGGATGAGCCCGCCCTGATGCCTCCCGCACCTTTAACAGTGCAGGGTAGCTATGCCTATAAGAAGCCTGTTTATCAGCTACTGACCGCCGACGTAGTGGCTGGAGAGGAAACCAAGCTGCAAAAGCAGCATCCCCGAGCCTCTCAGGCAATTGCCTTCCTGGGAGAGGGGCAGCTGAGGCTTCTGATCGATCACGTTTGCTATCCCGTTCCCGGGGCTTCCAGGTATATACAGGACTGTACGGTCCTTGACGAAGAGGGGCTGGGGAAAGCCATTCGACGCATCTATCGGAAGCTGGGACTGCCGAAAAAGAGCATACATCTGGTGGTCAGCGACATCGTAAGGGATGACGTAGTCTATACCTCTGAGAGCATAGATATTGGCACCTTGGACACACTGGCGGGGCAAGAGCTGAACGTAGATCTTGTAGGAAAGAGCATACAGCACTACGTGCTTTCTCATAACAACGGGAAATACCGTGTCCTCAGCTCTGTTCTGGACGAGAAGAGGCGAGCATCCTGTGAGAGGGCCTTCGGGCTGGCAGGGGTGAGCATTTCACAGCAGGATACGTTGCTGGGGGCGCTGGCAAGGTACCTGCAGCCCAATAGGCATATGGCACGAGGGGAAAATCAGATCTGCATCTACTGTCTGCCACAGACCTTGGTGGGGATTTTGATGCTGGACGGTCAGATAGCGTGCATGGTAAAGAATGAATATCCCTACCGCGACCGTAAATTTTCTCTGGAAACCGAGCTGGAGCACGCTCTGCGTGTGCTGACCGCTCATGCAAAGAGCAAGGGGGCAAAGGGAGGCATCAGCCTTCTGGGTGTAGGCGGCATTGACCGCACCCACCTGCGTGCCTGCCAGAAGCTATTGCCCGGGCTCCTCCGTGATTTGGCACGGGAAGATGAGACAGGTGTTCTCTCCCAAAAGAAGCTCCGCATGGGCGGGGTCGTTACCCTGGGCTTTGGTGCTGCAGAAAACAGAATTAAGTAAAACAAAAAGACGGAGAAGCCTGCTTCTCCGTCTTATCCATTGTGGGTTAGTTCTGTCGGCGGGTGGACTGATACTCGTCGTAATAGCGGTAGTAGGGGCAATCTGCGGTTTGACCCATAGAAAAACGGCTCATTTCATCCTGATCCAGACTCTGGGTGCAGGTGTAGGTGTCCAGCTCTTCGTCATAATCGTAGAATTCGCAGTCCTCACAGCGGCTGGCTCTTCGACATTTACGGTATTCCATCGGTTGCCTCCTCTCAAACGTTATGTACAGGCTTCCCTGTATAAACAGTATAGCATACTTTTAGGGTAAAATCAATTCCTATGGGCGTCCAAGCTGCCCCTTTCGGTGCTTGACAATCCGCCTATGTAAATGTTAAAATATATAAGTTAGTATAAGCGCACGTAAGTGCAAGGAGTATTGCATGGCTGAAACCAAAAGGAAAAAGGAATACGACGACCAGAGTATTACCTCTCTGAAGGGTGCTGACCGCGTTAGACTTCGCCCTGCGGTCATTTTCGGCTCTGACGGGCTGGAGGGCTGTCAGCATACGGTATTTGAGATCCTGGCTAACTCTGCGGACGAGGCAAGGTCCGGCTACGGTGACAAAATTATCGTTACCGTTTTCCGTGATCTGTCTGTGGAGATCGAGGACTTTGGCCGTGGCGTTCCCCTGGGCTTTAACGAGAAGGAAAACCGCTGGAACTGGGAACTGGTATTCTGCGAGCTGTATGCAGGCGGTAAATACGATACCAATAGCGAGGATTCCGCCTATAAGTTTTCCCTGGGTCTAAACGGTCTGGGTGCGTGTGCTACCCAGTATTGCTCTGAGTATATGACCGTTCGTTCCTTCTCCGGGAAAAAGAAGGAGCTGTCTGAGATCGATTTCCGCTCCGGTGAGCCTGTGACTGAGCTGAGAGTCAGACCCCTGACCCCTCAGGATAAGAAAAAGACAGGCACCATCATCCGCTGGAAGCCGGATGCAAAGGTCTTTACCGACATCCGCATTCCTCATGAATTTTACGATTCCACCCTTCGCCGTCAGGCAGCCGCAAACGCGGGCGTGCATTTCATTTTGCAGACCGAGAATGAGAGTGGAAAGTTTGATACCGTTGAGTATTACTATGAGCGTGGCGTAGAGCAGTATTGCGAGGAGCTGGCTGGGGTAGACGCTATGGGCAGCCCCGTATGCTGGCACATGGCAGATCAGCGGGGTAGAGATACCGAGGATCGGAAGGATTATACCGTCCGTGCCGACATCGCCTTCTGTACCATGCAGAGAAACGGCCGTGCAGAGTACCTGCACAACTCCAGTTATCTGGAATACGGCGGTGCCCCCGATAAGGCGACCAGGCTGGCATTTACCTCCGCTATTGACAAATATCTGCGCACTCAGGGCAAGTATCATAAAAATGAGTCTAAGGTGACTTTTGCGGATATTGCCGACAGTCTGTTCATTGTGATCAGCTCCTTCTCTACGGAAACCTCCTATGAGAACCAGACTAAGAAGTCTATCAGTAACGCCTTTATTGCGAAGGCACTCTCTGACTTTATGAAGGAGAGGCTGGATTATTTCTTCACCGAAAATCCTGCCGCAGGTGCCGCCTTTGCCAATGCGGTACTGATCAATAAGCGTGCAAGAGAAACCGCAGAGGTCTCTATCAGCGACGTGAAAAAGAAGCTGGCCAGCGGTGGCGACGTGGCACTGGCACGGGTGGAGAAATTCGTACCCTGCCGTACCAAGGATCCCCAGCTGAGAGAGCTGTATATCGTAGAGGGTGATTCTGCGTGCAGTGCCTGTAAGCAGGGCAGAAGTGCAGAATTCCAGGCCATCATGCCTGTTCGCGGTAAGACACTGAACTGTATGAAGGCTACCAACGAGAGAATTTTTGAGAGCCCAATTATTCTGGATCTTTTGCGTGTCATTGGATGCGGAGTAGAGCTGGGAAGCAAAAAGAGCAAGAGCGACATCTCTGCCTTTAACTACGAGGCACTGCGCTGGTCGAAGATCATTATCTGTACGGATGCAGACGAGGATGGATTCCAAATAAGAACGCTCTTGCTCACAATGTTCTACAGGCTTTTGCCCACACTCATCGAAAACGGCAAGATATTTATTGCAGAGTCGCCGCTGTTTGAGATAACCTCGGGGAAGGACACGTATTTTGCATATAATGAAAAGGAAAAGGTAGAGATACTTTCCAAGCTTGGTACGCAGAAATATACTATTCAAAGATC
>JAZORW010000040.1:0-3436 GCA_045656805.1 Eubacteriales bacterium
ACGGTATGACTATGGCGTTCCTGACCATGTCGATGGCAGAGATCTTCCACTCCTACAATATGCGCAGTGAGCGTGGCAGCATCTTCACCACCGGTAGCCATAATAAGTATCTCTTCGCCGCTATGGCAGGCTCTTTCGTGCTGACCGCACTGGTCATTTACGTGAAGCCCCTGGCACAGCTGTTTGACTTCACCCCCATCAGCTTTGGCGAATACGCCCTGGCCATCGGTCTGGCACTGCTGACCATCCCGATCGTAGAGGTAGTGAAGCTCTGCCAGCGTGCCTATGCACGCCGTAAGGCAAGCGTCACCGCAGAGGGTTAAAACAAAAAAGCCTTGGAGCGATCCAAGGCTTTTTCTATTTGAAGCTTAGTTCTCTTTCAGGTCACGCAGCATCTGGCCGATACGCTCCAGGGCACGGTCAATGTGCTGGATGGAGTAGGCGTAGGAGATGCGGGCGTAGCCCTCACCGCACTCGCCGAAGGCAGAGCCGGGGACGATGGCCACCTTATAGTCGTTGAGCAACTTCTGACAGAACTGCTCACCGCTGAGGCCGAAGCCGGAGATGTTGGGGAAGACGTAGAAGGCACCCTTGGGCTCAAAGCAGGGGAGGCCCATGGCACGCAGCTTATGCACCAGATATTTACGGCGGCGGTCGTATTCTGCCACCATCATGGCCACGTCCTCGTCACCGTGCTCCATTGCCTCGATGGCACCGAATTGGGCGGTGGTGGGGGCACACATGATGCCGTATTGGTGAATCTTAAAGATCTGGCTGACTACGGGGGCAGGGGCTGCCAGATAGCCCAGACGCCAGCCTGTCATGGCGTACGCCTTAGAGAAGCCGCTGACTACCACCGTCCGCTCCCGCATATCAGGCAGGGTGGAGAAGGAGGTGTGGCGGATGCCGTAGGTCAGCTCTGCATAAATTTCATCGGACAGTACCATGACGGAGGTGCCACGCAGCACCTGTGCCAGTCCTTCCAGCTCCTCCGCCGTCATAATAGCACCGGTGGGATTGTTGGGGAAGGGGAGGATCAGCAGCTTGGTTTTCGGGGTGAGGGCAGAGCGGAGAAGCTCGGGGGTGAGCTTAAACTCATCCTCCTCACGGGTGTTGACAATGACGGGGACACCGCCAGCCAATCTCACCAGTGGCTCATAGCATACGAAGCAGGGGGCGGGGATAATCACCTCATCCCCGGGGTCTACCACGCCACGGATGGCAAGGTCGATGGCTTCGCTACCACCTACGGTAACTAAGATCTCGCTATCTGGATCGTAGGTCATGGAGAAGCGGCGGCTAAGATAGGCACTGATGCTGCGGCGCAGCTCTCTCAGGCCGCTATTGGAGGTATAATAGGTCTTGCCTGCCTCAAGGCTCTCGATGGCGGCACTGCGGATGTGCCACGGAGTGATAAAGTCAGGCTGACCTACGGTTAGGGAAATGGCATCCTTGGTGGATTCCAGCAGGTCGAAGAACCGCCGGATTCCGGAGGGCTGAATTTCCTGCACCCTACGGGACAGTATGCTCTGGTAATCCATTTACAGCAGGTTTCCTCTCTCGTCCTGTACGGCGGGGCCGTAGATCACACCCTTATCCTTATACTTCCGCAGAACAAAGTGGGTGGCGGTGGAAATGACGTCCTCAATGGGTGCCAGCTTCCGTGCGACGAAATAGGCCACCTCTTTCATGGTGCGCCCCTCGATGATCACTGCCAGGTCAAAGCCACCGGACATGAGGTACAGGCTCTGCACCTCGGGGAAATTATAGATCTTCTCTGCCACACGGTCAAAGCCACGGTCACGCTGGGGGGCAATCTTAATTTCAATCAGGGCACTGACGTATTCACGGTCGGTCTTATCCCAGTCAACCAGGGTCTTATAGCCCAGAATGACACCCTCTTTTTCATAGGCCTCAATCATTTTGCGGACGTCACCGACCTCCTTATCGCACATGAGGGCGATCTGCTCCTCGCTCAGGCGGCTGTCCTCCTCTAATAGACGCAGAATGGTGTTCATAGTAGCTCCTCTCTTTAGGTGGCGTAAATGAATGTTTAGGATTATTATAATAGTGATAGGGGATTTTGACAAGAGATTTTTTCAAAAAAGCCCTATTTTGGCAAAAAACTTCCCTCTTTTTCCCCCGCCCACCTTGCCAAATAGGATAAAAAATTGTATAATAAACAGGATAAGAAAACCGGGAGGGTAACAAACAAATGAAAGCAGTCATTACCGTTACGGGCAGGGATAGCGTGGGCATTATCGCCGCCGTATCTGCCTACTGTGCCGAGAAGGCAGTGAATATTCAGGATATTTCTCAGAGCGTGCTTTCCGAGTTCTTTGCCATGATCATGCTGACCGAGATCGATGAAATGAAGTGCTCCTTTGCAGATTTTGCAGACGGGCTCGCTCAGATGGGTCAGGCCCGCGGGCTGGATATCCGCGCCATGCATGAGGATATCTTCAACACAATGCATCACGTGTAATTTGAGGACGTCAATATGTTAAACACAGCCGACATTCTGGAAACAATACAGATGATCCGGCAGGAGAATCTGGATATCCGCACCATTACCATGGGTATTTCCCTGTGGGACTGTGTCAGTGAGGATGAAGGACGCTTCTGCGATAAGATCTACGACAAAATTACCCGCACCGCTGAGAAGCTGGTGGTGACGGGTGAGGATATTGAAAAGACTTATGGGATCCCCATCGTAAACAAGCGGGTGTCTGTGACCCCCCTGTCCCTGGTGGGCGGTGCCATGTCACCCGAGGGATACGTCCGTGCTGCCCACGCCCTGCAGCGTGCCGCACATACCCTGGGCATTAACTTTATCGGTGGCTTTTCTGCCCTGGTGCAGAAGGGTATGAGCGCAGGGGCACAGTCCCTGATCGCCGCCATTCCCCAGGCGCTGTCCGAGACTGAGACCGTATGCTCCTCCGTCAACGTGGCCAGCACCAAGGCGGGCATCAATATGGATGCCATTCGCCTGATGGGCTCTACCATTTGTAAGACTGCACACCTCACCGCTGACAGAAACTCTATCGGCTGTGCCAAGCTGGTGGTGTTTGCCAACGTGCCTGAGGATAACCCCTTTATGGCAGGTGCCTTCCACGGTATGGGCGAGCCTGAGACCGTGATTAACGTGGGCGTTTCCGGCCCCGGTGTTGTCAGCTCTGCCATTGCGAGAGCCGGGGACTGCGACCTGTCTCAGCTGGCTGAGATCATTAAGAAGACCGCATTTAAGATCACCCGTGTAGGTCAGCTGGTGGCAAAACTTGCCAGCGAAAGACTTAATGTGCCTTTCGGCATTGTTGACCTTTCCCTTGCGCCCACTCCGGCAATCGGGGATTCAGTTGCCTATATTCTTGAATCCATCGGCCTGGAAAAGTGCGGATGCCGCGGCACGACTGCCGCGTTGGCTATGTTAAATGAT
>JAZORW010000041.1:0-2066 GCA_045656805.1 Eubacteriales bacterium
TATTGCTCGGATATGACCCGTACCGTGGTGATTGGCCGCGCAACCGAGGAAATGAAGCATTTGTATGCCACCGTTTTAGAGGCACAATTGGCGGGCATTGCTGCCGTCCGTGCCGGGGTGGACGGAAAGAGCGTGGATGCAGCCGCCAGAGATCTCATTGACTCTCACGAGGCATATCGCGGTGCCTTCGGACACAGCCTGGGACATGGCGTAGGTCTGTTTATTCACGAATCCCCCAGGCTTTCTACTGCCGCCGCCGGACAGCTGCTGCAGGCGGGTCACGTGGTGACGGTGGAGCCCGGTATTTATCTGCCTGGTAAGTACGGATGCCGTATCGAGGATATGGTGCTGGTAGAGGAGGACGGATGCAAGAATTTCACCCACAGCCCCAAGGAACTCATTGAAATTTTGTGAGTTTCGTTTCTTTTGGCGTTTTTTGTGAAAATACTATTGCATTTATTTTTACTTTGTAGTAAAATATTTATGTAATTTTGGCTTTATTTGCCATGGAGGTGCCGAACCTAGCGGATGTTCGGAGAACAGCCCCCGACTATATCAATTACCGCAAAATGAGGATATTATGGCAACTATTACTGCAGGCGATTTCAGAAACGGCGTTACCTTTGACTACGAGGGTAAGCTGATGCAGGTTGTAGAGTTCCAGCATGTAAAGCCCGGTAAGGGTGCGGCTTTCGTTCGTACTAAGATGAAGAACATCATCACCGGCTCTGTAACTGAGACCTCCTTCAACCCCACTGCAAAGTTTGAGCAGGCATTTATTGAGCGTAAGGAAATGCAGTACCTCTACAATGATGGTGAACTGTACTACTTCATGGATATGGAGACCTACGATCAGCAGCCCATTCAGAAGGGTAAGCTGGGTGAGAACTTCCGTTTCGTTAAGGAAGAGACCATGTGCAAGATCTCTACCTGGAACGGCGACGTTATTGCAGTAGATCCGCCCACCTTCGTTGAGCTGGCAGTTATCGAGTGTGAGCCCGGCGTAAAGGGTGCAACCGCAACCAACGTACAGAAGAGCGCAACCGTTGAAACCGGTGCTACCATCCGCGTTCCCGTATTTATCAACGAGGGCGACGTGATCCGCATCGACACCCGTGAGGGTGGCTCCTACCTGGAGCGCGCATAAGCGGAGGCGACTCATGACGATTGCTGAAAAGACCGCATATCTTAAGGGACTGTCCGACGGTCTGGGTCTTAACAAGGAGACCACTGAGGGTAAGCTGATTGGCGAAATGATCACTCTCATGTCCGAGATGGCTGAGGAGCTCACCGCCCTGAAGGCAGATGCCGCGGATCTTCGCGAATACGTAGAGGAGCTGGACGACGATCTGGAGCTGATCGAGGACGATTTCTACGGCATTGAGGAAGATGCAGAGGACGAGGACGAGTTCGACGAGTACGAGGACGACGAGGCAAACTTTTTCGAGGCAACCTGCCCTGCCTGCGGTGAGGTAGTATGCTTTGACGATTCTATCGATCCTGCAGACGTGACCTGTCCTGCCTGCGGCGAGAAGTTCGAGTGTGTGCTGGAATGTGATGGCGACTGCGACTCTTGCGACAGCGAGTGCGAGGATAGAGAGTAATGCAAAGCAAAAGGGGCAGTTTCCTGCCCCTTTTACATTTCTTTAGGAGGACGATATGAAAATCGTAGTTCTGGATGCCGCCACACTGGGGGCTGACCTATCTTTAGAGCCTCTCTCTATACTGGGTGACGTAGTGGTATACAGTGCCACAACCGGTGAGGAAATAGGGGAGAGGGTGGCAGATGCAGACGTAATTGTGACCAACAAGGCCCGCCTGAATGCCAACACACTGGTTACTGCAAAAAAGCTGAAGCTGATTGCAGAAGCGGCCACGGGATATGACAATATTGATATTGAGTATTGTCGGGAGAGGGGAATTGCCGTGGCGAACGTTGCGGGATATTCCACCGACAGCGTAGCGCAGGTGACCGTAGCCACTGTTCTGTATCTCACGACCCATTTGGGAGAGTATGCGTCCTACGTGGCAGACGGCAGATATGTGAAAAGCAATTGCTTTAACTG
>JAZORW010000042.1:0-1914 GCA_045656805.1 Eubacteriales bacterium
AGGGCAAGTATAAGGGCGAGCGGGCTCTTATGAGCCTGGAGGTGGCAAAGCGTGCCATGGATTTCTTAATTGAAAGCTCCGGCAACCGCCACAATCTGGAGGTAGACTTCTTCGGGGGCGAGCCTCTGATGAACCTGGATATGCTGGAGGAGCTGGTGGCATACTGCCGCAAGAGAGAGAAGGAATGCGGCAAGAATTTCCGCTTCACCCTCACCACCAACGGGCTTCTCATTGACGACCGTGTCATCGACTTTGCCAACCGTGAAATGAGCAACGTGGTCCTGAGCCTGGACGGGCGGAAGGAGGTCCACGACCGCTACCGTGTGGACTACGCAGGCAACGGCAGCTGGGAGAGGATCGTGCCCAAGTTCCAGAAGCTGGTGGAGGCACGGGGCGGCAAGAACTATTATATGCGTGGCACCTTTACCCACGCAAACCCCGACTTTTTGTCTGATATTCGGGAAATGCTCCGCCTGGGCTTCCGTGAGCTGAGCATGGAGCCCGTGGTATGTGCCGAGGACGATCCCTCTGCCCTCACCGAGGAGGATCTGGAGATTGTCTGCCGCCAGTATGAGGAGCTGGCACAGCTGATGCTGGAGGAGCATCGGAAGGGCACCCCCTTTACCTTCTATCATTATATGATCGACCTGAAGGGCGGCCCCTGCATTTATAAGAGAATTTCCGGCTGTGGCTCGGGCACCGAGTACATGGCTGTCACCCCCTGGGGTGACCTATACCCCTGCCACCAGTTCGTGGGGGACGAGGCATTCCGCCTGGGTGACATCTGGGGCGGTGTGACCAACACCGCCGTGCAGGAGGACTTTGCCTCCTGTAACGTATACGCCCGTCCTGAGTGCCAGGACTGCTGGGCAAAGCTGTATTGCTCCGGCGGCTGTGCCGCCAACGCCTACCACGCCACCGGCTCTGTCCGTGGGGTGTACGAGAAGGGCTGTCGCCTGTTCCGCCGCCGTATGGAATGTGCCATTATGCTGGAGGCTGCTAAG
This sequence comes from Eubacteriales bacterium, assembly GCA_045656805.1. Taxonomy (GTDB): domain Bacteria; phylum Bacillota; class Clostridia; order Oscillospirales; family CAG-272; genus UBA1740. Next base: position 1,005 of record JAZORW010000042.1, read on the forward strand.
ACCCTTTCGGGGGATAAGGCATGACCACCCCCATTCTGAATTTCCTGTCAGAATACGCCAACGCCTCCCCTGCCCGTCTGCATATGCCCGGGCATAAGGGACAGGGACCCCTGGGCGTAGAGAAATTCGATATCACCGAGGTACCCGGGGCAGACGTGCTCTACGGGGCAGAGGGGATCATTCGGGAGAGCGAAGAAAACGCCTCCCGCCTCTTCGGCACCGCCGCCACCCTGTATTCCACCGAGGGCTCCTCTCTTTGCATCCGTGCCATGCTGGCACTGGTGTCTACCTATGCCCGAGAGAGGGGGCAGACCCCCCACATCCTGGCGGCAAGAGGGGCACACAGCACTTGCCTCACCGCCCTGGGGCTTTTGGGCGTGGGGGTCACCTGGCTTTCCCCTTCCGGCTCTCACCTGCTCTCCTGTCCCCTGACGGCAGAGATACTGGCAGAGGCCCTGGACGGCATGGAGGTCCTTCCCACCGCCGTCTATATCACCTCCCCCGATTATCCGGGCAACCTGTTGCCCATCTCCGACCTGGCACAGGTGTGCCACAGCCGCGGGGTACTGCTGCTGGTGGATAACGCCCATGGGGCGTATCTCAAATTCCTGCCCCGGGACCTGCATCCCATCTCTCTGGGTGCAGATATGTGCTGTGACAGTGCCCATAAGACCCTGCCTGCCCTGACAGGCACCGCATACCTGCATATCTCACCCTCTGCCCCCGCCATGTTTTTAGAGCAGGCAGAGTCCGCCATGGCACTCTTTGCCTCCACCAGCCCCTCTTATCTGCTTTTGGCATCCCTTGACAGCCTGAATCCCCGCCTGGAGAAGGAATTCCCCCGGGCTCTCGCCACCTTTCTACCAAAGCTGGCAGCCCTAAAGGGTCGCCTGGAGGAAAGGGGCATCCC
>JAZORW010000043.1:0-8624 GCA_045656805.1 Eubacteriales bacterium
CCCCCTGATGTCCCTCTCGGTTGGTAAGGCTGTTCTGTACGTGATCACCGTGATCCTGCTCACCGCCATTCAGTGTCTGGCAATGCGTATCAGCTGTGCCTTTATCTTCGGCGGTGTATTCCGTGAGGATTTCATCCGCTCTGACTTCGGTCTGATCTCCTGCGGTGTCCTGTCCCTTTTGATGGGGCTCCTCAGCCTACTGGTGGCCCTGAGAAAGGCAAGTGCCTGTAACAAAGAGTAATTCAAAGAGGTTTTAACCATGGCAAACCAACCCATCCTCTCAAAAGGCAGCTATACACACCCTCAGCCGAAGGGTGTTGTTTCGCTGTCTCAATACATATTCTCCCGTGACGATAGGGATAGGAAGATCCTATATCTCCGTTTCCTCAACGAGTCTGACAAGGTATGCGACAGGGCAGATATGCTGCTGCACTGCCTGGACTCCAAGGGACGTGTGATCGAAGAGATTCCCCTGAGTTGTGTGAACATCAAGGTGGCTCCCCACGCCTTGTTTGAATACGGTGCCGGTACCCCGGTGGACGAGCGATGCGTGGATTTCCGCATCCAGATCCTTTCCGCCTCCTTTGGTAATTACCACTGCACCGTAGAAGGCACCCACGCCACCGTGGCATATCACGAGCCCCTGAAGCGTGGGCAAAAGAAAAAGCTGAAGCGTACCCCCAGAAGTGCTGTGCAGGGTGCTATTCGCCCCTCTATGGCGATTCTATGCCTATCCCTCTTTATTCTGCTGGCTGTGGGTCTGGTACTGGGCTACGGCATTCAGGATCATAAGGACACCGCCAGAGAATTCACCCTGAAGGGTCTGGAATACGAGTTTACAGACGCCTCGAAGGAAGAGGTGGTGATCGTTGGGCACTCAGGCTTTTACCCCAACGTACTGATCCCCCAAAAAATAGAGGGGTACACCGTGGTGGGGATCGAGGCGGGTGCCTTTGAAAACAACCGCACCATTCAAAACGTCATTATCCAGTGCCCCACCATTGGCGAAAACGCCTTCAGTGGATGTCGCTCTCTCAGAACGGTAGAGATCTCCGACGTGGCAGAGATTGGCGACGGTGCCTTCTACGGCTGTAAAAATCTGCAAAGCTTCAGCCTGACAAACCAGGACGATGAGGCCGTCCTGTCCCTGGGATATAACGTGTTCACAGACTGTGAATCCCTGACAGAGCTGTCTATTGACCAGTTTATCGATTTCCGCCAGACCCAAACCGACCTTTTGGCAGGTTGTCCGGGGCTGGAGAGCCTGCACCTGAAGAACTACGGCGACAGCCTGTATGACTCTGAGCAGAGAACCGTCTTCGCCCTCTTCGGCTTGGAAGCCACCCAGGGCTCCATGCTAAAACTGGAGACCCTGTCTATTGATTACATCGGTTCCGTGTGCGAGGATTTCTGCCGTGGCATTGTGACCCTGAGCAGTGCCACCTTTGCTGACAGTAAGGTGTCTTCTATCGGTGACCACGCCTTTGACGGCTGTGTGTCGCTAACCGCCTATTCCCCCTCCAATGAAGTAAAGTCGGTGGGTATCTGTGCCTTTGCAGACACCCGTCTATCCTCCTTTGACGCACGGCAGGTGCGTTCTCTCGGTGAGGCAGCCTTCCGTGATTGTCAGCTTCTGGGCAAGGTGTCCCTGACTGACGTGCTCTATGAGATCGGCGATGAGTGCTTCTCCGGCTGTACCATGCTGACCGACGTGCATTTTTCTAAAAACGTATCCGCCATCGGTGACCGTGCCTTTGCCGGCACCGCTATTACCGAGGCGACCGTTCCCTCTAACATTGTTAATATGGGAGAGGCCCCCTTCCAGGGCTGCAACGCACTGGTCAGCCTGTCCTTCCCCATCCTGACAGATGGCTTTTCCATCGGGAACCTATTTGGGGTCAGCAATGAAGAATTGCCCCAGGCCCTGCGGTACGTTCGTGTAACGGCTGCAGAGGTGCTGTCAAACGGTGCCTTTGCCAACTGTGCCTATATCTCTACTCTCTACCTGCCCGAGGGGCTGACAACCATCGGTGACAACGCCTTCTATAACTGTGGCCGTCTTCGCTATATTTCCCTGCCCAGGTCTCTTACCGAGGTAGGCACCGCCATCTTCAGTGATTGCTCCTGCCTGTGGGAAATTCAGTGCAAGAGTGAGGTCATTACCCCCGAGCAGCTTCCCTCCACCTTTACCATTGAGTACACCTCTGCCAACGCCGCCCCTGCTGTCAATCAGGATGGATACATATTCTCCTACCTGAGCGGTGCCTGGTATCTGGTAGACGTCCCCGTAGGGGTGACAGAGCTGACCGTGCCCCAGGGCGTTTCTCATGCGGATACCCCCATCACCGCCTTTGGCCTGCCCCACCATCTGTTCTATGGGAACGGGGAAATCACCTCTGTGATATTCCCCCGAGAGCTGGCGTATATCGGCACTGGCGTCTTCACCACCTGTGAAAACCTGACCCGTGTGATCTTCCACACCGACTCTCCCGTAGATAAGCTACCTGCCAGCACCTTCTATTCCTGCCCCATGCTGTGCGAGGTGGTACTCCCCAACGCCATTACCTCCATTGGCTCCGGTGCCTTCTATGAATGCCTGTCTCTGGAAAGCGTGGCTATGCCCAGCCAGCTCCAGACCATTGGCTCTAACGCATTCTTTGGTTGCCTTAGCCTGAGAAGCATTGCACTTCATCCCTTGGTGGAAAGCATTGGCTCCGGTGCATTCTTGGGCTGCACCCAGCTATATGACGTGTATAACCTGAGTGCTCTGCCCCTGACGGTAGGTAGCTTTGACTACTCCGGTATTGCGCGCCACGCCGTGGTTATTCACACCAGCCTGGAAGAAGCTCTGTCCGAAGAAGTCACGGTGCGAGGCGTAGGTCGCTTCCGCCGCTATGGCAGCAGCTGGCTACTGCTGGAATATAACGGCGGAGAGGCACTGTATCTGGGCGAAGGCTCCTCTGATCCCAGTGCCGTCTACCGCATTGCGGAATACGCCGCACAGGGAAATCAAAACCTGAAGTACGTGGTGCTGGGTCCCCAGGTGACTCAGGTGCAATGCTTTGCCTTCGACGGATGTGAAAATCTGACCTACGTTGTCATTGGGGGACCCCTGACCGAGATCGAGGGTGCCACCTTCCGTTCTTGCGTAGCACTGAGACAGGTGCAGCTACCCGAAACGGTCACAGCCATTGGAGAACAGGCCTTCGAAGGATGCCTGTATCTGGAGTCTGTGAACCTCCCCGAGGGGCTTGTCTCCATCGGCGACGACGCCTTTGCGAACTGTCAAAAGCTGCTTTCCGTCACCCTGGGTCCCAGCCTGTCCTCTATTGGCAGTGATGCCTTTAAGGGCTGTTTTCAGCTCTACGAGGTCTATGACCTGACCCCCTACCTGACCGTAGAAATGGGGGCATACGAAAACGGTGCCGTGGGTCTTCACGCCTGGGCAATCTATACCTCCTATTACGGCTCTGTCACCCGTCGGGTGATTGGTGCCTGCACCTATATTCAAAATCCTCAGAACGGTAGCTGGTACCTGTACTCTGTGGACCCCGAATCCGTGGACAAGGTTCTGGATATGTGCGATAGCCCCTATGGAACCACCGTTCTTTGGGGTGCTCTGCATCACGTGACGCTTCAGGGCGTTTGCCTATCCACAAACGTAGTGAAGGTGGAGATGGATGCCTTTGAAGAAGGGTCCTTCAAGAATCTGTATTTCTACGGCAATATAGATGCCTTCTACAGCATCGACGGGCAGAATGATATTCCCTACAGAACTTTGTATGAATACGCAGACTGCGTACATACCTCCTATCACTGGACCTACGTGGACGGTGAGGTTTCTACCGAGCAGTGTGAGCTGGACGTCACCACCGTAGAGCCCGACTGTACTCACGGCGGATACATTCTGTACGAATGCACCTGTGCCGGCTGTCTCTATTCCGAATACAACGAGCTATCCTCTTTGGGCCACGAAATGAGAAACAACGTGTGCATCAGATGCGGTGTGCAAACGGTGGAGATCACCTACAAAAATTTTGACGATTACATCTATGACGGCTGGTTCAGCACGTCCGGCTACTTCTTTATTACAGAAGAGGGCGTGATCCGTTCGGATAACCACGAGGACGGCTCCTCCGACTATTTCTACCTGTATGCTGAAGTAGAGATGACCGTTTCCTTCCAGCTCTATTCCCATGCGGATTACGGGGACGTTTTCTCTGTTTCTCTAAACGGTACCCACTATGCCGCTGTGTACGACACCTTCAACGCCACCTACGTTGAGCTGGAGCTGAAGAAGGGAGATATGCTGGTTTTTGAATACTCCAAGGACTATATGAACTACGGTAGCGTGGTCGACGATTACGGTGCCATTCGATACCTGACCCTGACCTATTAACTCTAATTTGCCAAAACGGAGCAATTATGGAAAATTTTGATCCAATTTTGAAACAGTTGACCCTCGAGCAAAAGGCCTCCCTTTTGACGGGCTCACACGAGGTGGATTTACCTGACGATATCAGGGAACAGATCCCCCATATCTATACGGATGCTCTATGGAACGCGAAAGACGTGGACGGGGCTTTCCCTTCTCCCCGTTCTCTCGCCCATTCCTGGAACCCTGCCCTGTATAGCCGTGTGGCCGTCAGAATAGCCCGTGACAAGCACAAAAACGGGGTCAACCTTTTCCATATTCCCTCCCCTTCCGCTTCTATCTCCGTTTACGGGGATGAGTTGTCCGAGGATCCTGTTCTCGCCACCATGATGGCAAGGGGCCTGGCCAGCGGTATGAAGGAGGCAGGACTCTCCGTATATACCGACGCCCCCTACATGATTCAGGACGAGGCATCCCTCCTGGACGGTGACCCAGACACCTCTGCCGCATACGAGAGAAAAATGCTGCCCTGCGGTGCAGTGATGCGTGGTGGGGACTGTGCCGTCCTGATGGGTAAAAATCCCCTGTCAGGCGAGGACGAAAAGATCAACGATACCGTGCTGGCAGGCGCCACCTCCCATCACACCCCCACCCTCTACGCCGCATCCGAGGCTGAGGATACCCTGGCGGCTCTTCTGAGTGGCCACGTGCTTCTCTCCGGCACTGCCTCTGCCGTGGTAGGTGCCGTGCAGAATTACAAGGCCATCTATCACGCCATTGAAGAGGGCGGTGCCTCTGCACAAGAGCTGCAGACCGCCGTGGCAGACGGAACCGCTATCAGCGAAGCCGAGCTTGACAAGCTACTCTGTCAGCGGTTCGCCTATGCAAAGAACTGCGGCGCACCTGCGCGTACGGGTGATACAACCCCGCAGGACGATCAGCTACCCATCCTGGCCGCATCGGAAAGCACGGTGCTGCTGAAAAACGTGGGGGAACTCCTTCCCCTCAAGAAAAAGACCAGCGTTGCCCTGATCGGTGACGTAATCGGAAACGGTGAGGGCGGCGAGGAAAGCCGGTTTTATCGCGAGTTCTGCACTGCCCTGGAGGGGAACAAAGACGCCCCTCGCCCCGTGGGCTATCTGCCCGGATACAATGCCAGCCGTCTATACGGTGAGCAGGATATGCAGGCCGCCCTGCTTCTTTCGGATCTGGCAGACGTAACGCTACTCTTTGTGGGACTGGAAAAGGGAAGCTCTCCCGCTACCACCCACTCTCTGTCTCTACCCGCCAACCAGGTTGCACTGGCACAGGCACTGATTCGCCGCAGAAAAACCGTGGTGATGATCATCGTAGGTGATAAGGTGCCTGATATGAAGGTAGATAAGCAAATCCCCGCCCTGCTGATGATCCCTGACAGAGGCACGGGGGTCCCCGCAGCCCTGGCACAGATTTTGACAGGGGCGGTAAACCCCGGTGGACGCCTTGCCTACAGTGTCTATGAAAACGCAGACGCCGAATTCCGCACGGTACAGAGGCGGAAGCGTCTGGGAAACCAAAAGATCGGTCCCTACGTGGGCTATCGGTATGCGGATGCAGACGGGCAAAAAGTAAAATACCCCTTTGGCTTCGGTCTTTCCTATTCTTGGGTGGAATACACCTCCCTCAAGATACGGCGTGATCACGTGACCTTCAAAATCCACAACAAATCCAAGATGGACGTCACTGAAATTCCCCAGCTGTACCTCTGCCCCTTAGACAAGAGCTATCTGGGTGCGGCAAAGGTTCTGTCCAGTGCCACCGCTATCCATCTGAAGCGTGGAGAAAAACGCAGCGTCACCCTTCCCATTTCCATGCCCCCCCATTTCTCTAAAAACAACCGTCGCTTCTATACCTACTCCGGTAAATATCGCCTCTCGGTGGGCTCCTCCTACCGTTCGATACATCTGAGCGACGTACGTCCCCTGTACGGTGACAAATACCCCACCCCCTGCAAGAATCTAAGCGAGTATCTGCAGGTGATGTGCAATATTAAAAGCGAACAATTTACGATGGAGGCTCACTCTAAGGCCATGAAACAACACAACGGACTGAAAAACATAGGCACGTTCTTTATGACGCTGGCGGTCCTTTTAGGCATTGCCTATCTCTCCCTCGGTCTCATTCTGAATTTTGACTACACCCTATACGCCATCCCCGCCCTGGCAGTGTCCGGCGGTCTTCTGGTGCTGGGTTGGATTTTGCGGCTGGTTGGCAAATCCAAGATCAAGAAAAAAGCCCTGAAGCAGGAAGAGGCTGACCGTCTTGCCACCCAGAAGTTCTTCGAGGGTGCCGAGAAGGTAGAGGGTGGACGGATCGAGGATCTGTTCATGCGTGAGTTCGAGAGCGTCGTGCTTTCCTCCACCTCCGAGGAACGTGTAAACGCCAAGGACGATTCTACTCTGGCGTATATGGCAGTAGATACTACCCCCTCCGGGCTGTGCCACGACCTGACCCTGTTCTTTAGCGAAAGAGGGCTGGAGCTGTCCGGCAACTTCACAAAGCATCTCGTCAGCTCTCTTCTCTCCTCCCGTCTGTTGGTGCTGAATTCCCATGACGCCGAGCTGAGAAAGGCCGCGGTGAAGCTACTGGGCGAGTTCTTTGGCTCTCACCCCCACACCCTGCACCTGGCAGGTACACAGGCAGAGACCCTCCTGGGCTCTGAAGCCAACGTGATCCCCGCACTGGAGGAAGGGGTTAGACGCCCTGACCGCTTCCAGTTCGTTGTTCTGGACGGCATTTCCTTCGAGGCGTGTGGCAGACTGCTCACCCCCTTTATCCAGTATTTCACCAGCTATGGCGATGCCGTCAGCGTTGTAGACGGCACTGCACGTGCCACCGTTTCTCCCAATACCTACTTTATCGTTCTCCCCACCGGGGAAGAGCCCCTGTCCCAGCTGCCCGCCTTCGTATCTAACAGAGCCTCTGTTTTGACTTTGGATGCCAAGGCATGTAGTGTAGCTGACACCAAAACAGACCACGCTCCCATGAACTTCCTGCACACCGATGCACTTATCTACCGTGCAAAGCAGGCATTTGCCCTAACCGAAAAGCGGTGGAAGAATATCGATGCCCTGGAGGCATTCGTGGGCGAGCATGCCTCCTACCATCTGGGCAACAAGATATGTCTGCAGCTGGAGGCATACACCTCCGTATACCTGAGCTGTGAGGGTAGCGAGGAGAGTGCCCTTGACGGTGCTGTTTCCTCTAAGATTTTGCCTGCCATCCTATACCTTCTGAACGATAAGGAAAGCATGGCAGACGTAGATATGGTACAGACTGTGGAGAGCATCTTCGGCGAAGGCAGCATTCCCCTGTGCTGTCGTCTGATCAAGGATACCGCCGCCGCAAAGGAAAGCATGAAGAGAAGAGCGGCCAGACGGCAGATGGAAGAGGCCGCCGAAGAGAAGGCTGAGGCAACCGCCGAGGCAGTGGCTGAAGCTCCTGAGGCTGTCCCCGCTGAGCCTGTATCTGCTGAGCCCCCCGTGGAAGAAACACCCGCAGAGGCACCCATGCAGGAGGTAGATGCACAAGAGACACCCGCACAAGAGGCAACAGAAACTCCCACAGAAGAGATAAGTGAGACCCCCAACGAAGAGCCCGCAGCCACCCCTGATGAGGGCGATGCAAAGGCAGAAGGAGACCGGGCATGATGTGTGCTTTCTCCTTCCCTACGGCTTGCCTATCAGGCGGACTGACTCAAGCCGCCGACACCCTATGGGGGCTGATCTCCTCCCCCGTAGCGGTAGGCATTTACGTTTTCATTTTAGCCGCTATTATGATCTGGCTGGTGGTATCTCTTATGAACAGAGAATCCGCACCCCGCCCCACCACTCTTGTAGTTCAGTCCTCTCAGGTACAGACACCCCCCAGTGCAACGGAGGAAGCCACCGCGCCTCCCCAAGAGGAAGAGGCAACCGGCGGTCGCTTCTGTAAGCTGTGTCACCTGGACGAGATCAGGAGCACCTTCCTCCGTGACCGTTACGAGGAGCATATTACCCTAAGACAGTTCTGCGAGAATTTCCGCAACTACTGTGCCAGCAGACTGAAGCTGTATTACGATATCACGGATATCCGTCGCTTTATCTCCGGTATGGCTGTCAGCCGTATTCTGATCCTGCAGGGTATGTCGGGTACAGGTAAGACCTCTCTGGCATACGCCTTCGGTCACTTCATTGACAATACCTCCACCGTTATCCCCGTGCAGCCCATG
>JAZORW010000044.1:0-2010 GCA_045656805.1 Eubacteriales bacterium
CCCCATGAAGGTGATCTTCATGCCACCCAAAAAGGCCGCCCTAAGCCTGCTGATGGGCACCTGGGAGGACTGCGGGGAAAGAGAGTGGATCGGTCCCCGCCTCTTTGACGTATGGGGCAGACCAAAGAAGAAACCCCATAAGGCCATAGGCGAAGCCGAATGGGCCCACATGGAAACCCTGATAGAGGGTCTATATCAAGAAATGAAAACAAAACAAGCAAGCTTGGAGGAACAAATATGAAGCATCTATCCCAGATCCCCTACGAGGAGGCGTGCCGCCTGACGGTACCCGAGCAGGAAACCATCGTATTCGGCGATACCGTCATGCGTGACGACACCCCCACCGACGTGGCCATTCTTTTAGGCGGTGACGTATGCGTATGGGAGGAGAGAATTGCCGCCGCAGTAGAATACTACAACCGTGGTCTGGCTCCCTACATTCTGGTCACCGGCGGCGTAGTACGCAAAGAGCTACCCGAGGGACCCGAGATAGAGGCTATCGCTATGGCAAACCGCCTGATGGAGGCAGGGATCCCCAAGGAGGCCATTATCGTAGAGCCCGAGGCCCGCACCACCCAGGAAAATATGATCTACGGTACCCTGCAGATCTACCGCCATCTCACCTGGGAGAAGGCACGCCGTATTGCCATCATTACCTCCCGCTCTCACATGCGCCGCTCCATGGCACTGGCACGCCTGTTCCTGCCTCAGATGGTAGAGGTATTCCCCTATGCCTCCAATAAAGCTGAGGAGCATGCCCCCGCCTGCTTCTCCCATCCCTTCTACAGCATGCGGATGCGGGAGGAAGCCCGCCTGATGCACATTCTGGTCAGCACCCACCAGATCCCCGACATCACCTACTAAGCCCTATTCCCACGCCCGTCGCTATCCTCGACGGGCGTTTTTCTTTTCTCTTTTCTTCGACTCCCCGCGGGAGTAATTTATGCAAAACGCACATAAAGCAAAAAAGAATTGTGTAAAAACTATGAATTTACACCATTTATTATCTATGATATTATAATATTAGAGGAATATCTTTTAAAGACACACGCGAAAGGAGAACACCCATGAAACGCGCTTCCCTATCTCGTATCCTGTGCATGGCACTTACCCTAGCTATGATATGCGGTGCCATGACGATTCTCCCCATATCCACCGCGGCAGAGGGTGCCACCGTCACCGGGTATTCCAGGCAGGACGTCTGGAGCACCAACTGGACCGGCTCTCCCACCCTGACCAACGGTGGATGGCACACCTCTCAGGTTTGGGTATCCCAGGACGGTGACCCCTACAACCCCTACGTAGGCTTTACCGCCTCCTATAAGGATTCCATCGCCATTGATGGCTCCACCGGGGTAATGACCCTCACCGACATTCCCACCGACTTCTCCATGCAGCTCTACATTCAGAAGTCCTCCCTCACCGACACCGACAGTATGGCACTGGTATTCGACGTGTATTACGAGGCAGGTAACTTCCCCGGGCTGCAGCTGAAGCTGCCCAGACACACCTGGAGCGGTAAGGCGTTTATGTCCATCGGCACAGACGGCGTGATCAGCTTCCCCTACTACTCCAGAACCGACTACTCCGGTAAGAGCCTATCCGAGGGCTGGAACACCGTAGTGCTGTATGACATCAACACCTACACCGACTCCACCCTGTCGGGGGTTACCTTCTATCTGGACGTGCTGAACGGCACCAACCCCGGCGTGCTGGATCTGGGTGTTACTGAGGACGACCTGGCCGGTATGTATAAGCGTACCATGACCCAGGGCTCTACCTATGACAGAGAGCTGAAGACCCTGCGCGGCTACGCCGTCACGGGTGGTGCTACCCTCTCTGTGCTGAGTGCCACCGGCACCCTGCAGATGCGGAACATCCGCTACTCTAAGCTGACCCCGGAGCAGGAGCTGTACACCGTCTCCTTCGAGGGCTACGAGGACTACACCGCCCACGTGCCCGCCGACGGTGGCTCCTACCCCATCACCCTGCCAACTGTTGCAGGTATTG
>JAZORW010000045.1:0-1893 GCA_045656805.1 Eubacteriales bacterium
GTTAAAATCCCACAGAATGCGGGTGTAGCCCTTACCTGCCATGTTTGTGCCTTCCTTTCTTCTTTCCTTATGATTTAGTGTACCACATCTTCCCCCCCTTGGCAAGCGGTTTTGTTGACTTTGGGTGGGGGATATGGTAAAATGATGGCAAAGAAAAAGGACACCCATAGGTGTCCCTCTCTTACTCTTGCTCCTCAGGCTCTTCTCTGCGGCTGTTGCCCTCCAGGGCACGCTCCAGAGCGGCTCTGTTTCCCGGAATCACGATGCCGGTACGCATCTGTCTTTCTCTTTCCTCAGCACGGGAGGCATCCTTCTGCTCCTTCGCCGCAAGACTGCGTGCCAGGTCTGCCTCAACCTCCTTGGCTGCCTCAGGGTCGGAGACCTGCATAAATCCGTTGAACACACCGGGATATACGAAAGTCTTTTCCATAGAAGCGAATTTTACTGTCACGTACTTTTCGTCTGCACGCAGCACGACTCCCTGTCCGAATGCCTTGTGCTGCACCTCATATCCTGTCAGGTTCATTTTACACCTCTTTCATGCGAATGTCGCATTGATTTCAATGTCCACAATATGCATCTGTGCAATTTCTTGTGCGTATCCTAACTTGCACGACCTTTGGTATTATATCTACGATTTATGAACAAATAATACAGTTTTTATGAACATTTTGTGTACATACGCAACGTCTTTTAATAAATTAAGGCAGTGGAAGACGCCCCCTGCCCAAAGAGTCCAAGAAAACAAGGAGGTTTACTATGTTTGAAATTATGGTCGTGGAGGATGACCTTCATACCAATAAATTGCTCTGCACCATTCTGAATAGACAGGGCTACACAGCCATCTCTGCAAAGGACGGTGTAGAGGCTCTGGAGATCTTAGATCGCAGACACGTGGACCTTTTGGTGGTAGACCTGATGATGCCCCGTATGGACGGGTATGAGCTGACCAGATCCCTGCGTGAGGCGGGTTATGAAACTCCCGTGCTGATGGTCACCGCTAAAGAAACCGTGCAGGACAAATGTCAGGGGCTGCGTGTGGGTGCTGACGACTATATGGTAAAGCCCGTAGACGAGGAGGAGCTGTGCCTGAGAGTGGCAGCCCTGCTCCGCCGTGCCCGCATTGCCTCTGAAAGAGTGCTGACCGTGGGGAACACCACCCTGCGTTACGACGCCTATACCGTCACCTCCGATGGGGAAACCCATACCCTGCCCCAGAAGGAATTTCTCCTGCTCTTCACCCTGCTTTCCTACCCCAATAAGATCTTTACCCGCCGCACCCTGATGGATCAGATCTGGGATATGACCTCTGAGACCGATGAGAGAACGGTGGACGTGCATATCAACCGTCTGCGTGACCGCTTCCGCACCTCGGGGGATTTTGAGATCGTCACCATCCGCGGTCTGGGCTACAAGGGGGTATACAAATGAGCCGCCCAAAGGATAAAAAGCGGTTTACAGTCCGTATCTCCCTCTTCCTCTTCATCTTCACCGTCCTGATCGTATCCGGCGGTATCACCATCGGCATCTGGGCAATCCTGTGGTACATTCCCCTGCTGAACCAAAACGTGTCAACAGAATTCTGGTATTTCGTTTTGGTTTTGATGTTCACGGTGCTTCTGGGTTCCCTGTTTACCTATGTTTTCTCGAAAATTTGGCTGAAGTCCACCACTGAGCTTTCCCAGGCTGCCAAGGAGGTATCCCGTGGAAACTTCCACGTAAAGGTCAGTGATAAGGGGCACCGTGGAGAGTTTGGAGATATGATCCGCTCCTTTAACCACATGGCAGAGGAGCTGTCCCACCTGGAGATCTTCAGGCAGGACTTTATCAACTATTTCTCCCATGAGTTTAAGACCCCCATCGTGTCTATCCGTGGCTTTGCCAGACAGCTGG
>JAZORW010000046.1:0-1736 GCA_045656805.1 Eubacteriales bacterium
GCAGACATGTAGATGGAGGTAGCCATTGCCAGCTGCTGCTGTGCCTGGGTGTACTCGCTGTTTACAGCGGCACTGTCTAAGAAGTTCGCCACGGAGTAGGTAGCGGTGAGGGTGCCCCCGGCGGTCTTGAACTTCAGGGTCAGCTTGGTGGTCAGCATGCCTGCGTGCAGCCCGTCAACGGTGATCACACCGTCCTCAACTTCGAAGGTGCCAAGACCTGCAACCTCCAGGGCAGTGATGTCCTCAGTCACCTGGAACTGCAGCTGAATCCCGCTGGTCAGGGTTGCACCGACGATTACCTTGCCGGATACGGCAGAGGTGTCAACGGTGATGCCCTTCGGGGTGTATGCATCGGTGGAGAAGGTTAGATCTGCACCGGTGGCGGCGTTAAAGTCATCCAGAACGGAGGAGGTGCCGTTGGCACTTACCTCAGCGGCGTAGGCGTACTGTACCATTGCCACCAGAACGTCCTTCAGTGCCTGGGAAGAGGTTTCCTTTCCGTACATGCGCTGGGCGTAGGTCATGGGGGAGTATTCCACGGCACCGTAGGTGGCTACGGTTTCACCCTCAACGGTCAGGGCGAAGGTGTATACCTGTGTCGCACCCATTTCGCTGGCACGAATGCCGTCTACCCGGAATACGTAGTGGCCACCCTCCAGGGTGCCGGGGTAGGTCTGGTTTGCGCAGATCAGCTGGGCACCGGTTGCACCGTATACGTCGGCGATAGCCTTGGCCAGCTTCATATTCAGGGTGACCTGTCCGTCCAGGGCCAGGTTAGCGGCGGTGAGCTTTACAGGAGTCAGGGTGGTGTGACCCTCCAGGGTCAGCTTATCTCCGCCCCGGTAGTAGTTGCCCTCTTCGTCCATCCATAGGCCCTGACCCAGAGTCAGGGGAGTAGAGGCGGCGGTGGAGGAGATATACTGGGACAGGGAGGGGACGTCCTCATAGCTCAGCTTCAGCAGGTCGTCAGTTTCGGTCAGGTTCATGACGCGGACGTTACGGAAGGTGTAGGAGCGGTAGTTGGTACCGTCATAGGTTTCCTGCACGTGGGGACGGATACGGAGGGCACCCACGTTCTTTAGGTCGGTCTTACCGTCTACGGTCAGGGTGAAGGACTGCATTTCTGCCAGCTCAGCCTCCGTGATGCCGTAGGAGTAGGCGGTAGGTGTCTTATCCGTACCCAGAGTGGTGTAGATCTGCAGACCGGTCCAGGTACCCTGTGCATCATACCGGGGAATGGCGTAAACGTGCAGGGTGTTCCAGCCCACCGTCATTCTCTGGGAGGTGGGCTGCCAGTTTGCATCCAGCAGATAGCCGTTTTCGTCTACGCGAAGCAGGCTCTTATTGATAGAAGATGCTATAGCGTGGATAGTAATGCCGGAGAAGGTCTGTCCGTCAAAGTAGACGTCCAGAGAAATGGAGGCGGCACCCTCACCCAGTACGTTCTGGGTTAAGAACTGCATTTCGTAGTCTACCTTCACACCTGTGGCGGTGATGGTTTTCGCTGCGTTATCAAAGACGACGCCCGTACTGGTGGCCCACTGAATGACGGGTGCCCAGTCGGTGGCACCGTTGACGGTAATGCAGGAGTAGCCCCAAGACTGGTTGACCACTCTCTGTCCTGCCCAGTTGGGCTCAAATACGGTGTTAAAGGCATACCCGGAATAGGTGGTATCGCCTCCTGATTTAGAGAAGGTCACGTTGGAGGAAACAGAGACGGTCTGGCCTGCGGTGTA
>JAZORW010000047.1:0-2646 GCA_045656805.1 Eubacteriales bacterium
CTGTTTTTTCAGCCATTTCCTCAACTGTGAGACCAAGAATGTCACGCAGCGTATGGATACGCTGTGCCATTTCAATAATCTTTTTTTCGAGTCCTGCCTGTGTCTTCATGCATCCTCCGTTCGGACGGTACTAAAAAAACCCGCCCCAAAGTATTTCTTTGAGACGGGTTATAAAGCCCGCGGTACCACTCAAATTGCACGCAATACGTGCCACTCTCGGGCTGAGAACAGCCCCTTGCCTTCACGCAGCATCACGGAGGGGGTCTACTCGTTACCTTTCTTCCCCTCGGCTCAGAAACTACAAACAGCGATCTTGGAATCATGGCTTGCACCCACCGCCATTTCTCTGCATTCCTAACTTCGCTACCCTTTTCGTCAACGCCTTTATATTAAATTATAGTTTAGTATATCATGAGTGAAGGTGTATGTCAAGCAATTTTAGGTGACTTACAGCTTATTTCTCTGGATTTTTCCGCTGACGGTCTTAGGCAGCTCTTCGCGGAAAACAACGATACGGGGATACTTATAGGGGGCAGTGTGTGCCTTCACGTATTCCTGGATCTCCTTCTTCAGTGCCTCGGTAGGCTCTGTGCCGCTGGTCAAAACAATACTTGCCTTGACTACCTGACCACGCAGCTCGTCTGGGGCGGCGGAAACACCGCACTCCAGAACGTAGGGCAGCTCCATGATCACGCTCTCGATCTCGAAGGGCCCGATGCGGTAACCGGAGGACTTGATTACGTCGTCCACACGGCTAACGTACCAGAAGTAGCCGTCCTCATCACGCCATGCGGTGTCACCGGTATGATACAGACCGTCGTGACAGCACTCGTTGGTCTTCTCATCATCGCGGTAGTAGCCGGCGAACAGTCCCACAGGCATACCCCCCGAGATATCAATACAAATTTCACCTACTTCACCGTTTTCAACGGGGTTCCCATCGGGATCAACCAAAACCACGGGATATTGAGGCGAAGCCTTACCCATAGCCCCCACCTTGGGTGCCATACCCGCCAGATTGGCGATGGTAAGGGTGGTTTCAGTCTGACCGAAGCCCTCCATGATGGACAGGCCGGTAGCCTCCTTGAACTGGCGGAAGACCTCGGGATTCAGTGCCTCACCGGCAGTGGTCATATGCTTTACAGAGGACAGGTCGTATGCAGACAGATCCTCCTTAACCATCATGCGAAGCATGGTGGGTGGTGCACAGAAGGTGGTGATGCCATACTTGGCAAAGAGGGGCAGAAGGTCAGATGCCTTAAAGCGGTCAAAGTCGTAGACAAACACCGCACCCTCGCACATCCACTGGCCGTAGAGCTTACCCCACAGAGACTTGCCCCAGCCGGTATCGGAGATGGTGAAATGCAGGCCGTCCTTCTCGCAGCAATGCCAGTACTTGGCGGTTACGAAATGACCCAGGGCGTAGGTATGCTTATGGGCAGCCATCTTGGCGTTTCCGGTGGTACCTGAGGTAAAGAACATCAGCGCCACCTCGTCGCCGCAGGGGGCGTCCTCAGGACGGTCGTAATGACCGGAGAACAGGGAGAACTCCTCGTCAAAATCATGCCAGCCCTCACGCTTACCGCCTACCAGAACCTTGGTCTTAACAGAGGGGGAAGTAGCGGCAGCCGCATCTGCTATCTGGGCGATATCTCCATCAGCGGTGCAAAGGATGCAGGAAACCCCAGCAGACTGGAAGCGGTATTCCATATCATGCTCCTTCAGCTGATAGGTGGCGGGGATCGCCACGGCACCCAGCTTGTGCAGGGCAACCATACAGGGCCAGAACTGCCAATGACGCTACAGCACCAGCATGACACGGTCCCCACGGCTGATGCCCAGAGAACGGAAATAGTTCACACACTGGTTGGACATCCGCTTCATATCCTTAAAGGTGAAGCGACGCTCCTTTTGATTCACGTCCAGGTGCAGCATTGCCAGCTTATCGGGATACTTATCTGCGATCTTGTCAACCACGTCAAAGCCGAAGTTAAACCGCTCTGCATTCTCGAACTTTACCTCCTGCAGGGTACCGTTTTCGTCTACACGGCACTTGGCGAATTCCTCGCACAGAAGCCCCTCGGAGGGACGGGCAGCCAGGATGCTCTCACGGGCAGCCTCCTCGGTGGAGGTGTCATTTCCGTGGAGAACCACAGCACAGAAGACGCATTCCTCTCCGCCAACGGCGATCATACCGTGGGGGGTAGCACTGTTATAATAAATGCTATCGCCCTCCTCCAGCACCTCTACGTGCTCGCCTACCTGTACCTTCAGCTTCCCCTTCAGCACCAGGTCAAATTCCTGACCGGAGTGCTTAGACAGCTGAATGGGGCTGTTCTGCTGCTCGGCAGAATACTCATAGCGTACCCAATAGGGCTCTGCTATTTTATCTCTAAACTTGGGTGCAAGATTCTGAATCATGATGCCCTGCTCTTTCGCTGTCTGCTCACCTGCACCCCGTCTGGTAACGGTATAGGAGGACAGATTGGGGCCACGCCCCTCTACCAGCTCAGAGAGCTGCATGCCAAATGCCAGGGCGCACTTATGAATGAAGGAGAAGGGAAGATCTGCCTTGCCGTTTTCGTAGGCGGCATAGGTCTCTTCCGTGGTCTCGGTACGCTGTGCCATTTCGGCGTAGCTCCAACC
>JAZORW010000048.1:0-3081 GCA_045656805.1 Eubacteriales bacterium
GATCGACTCTGTAACCAAATGCGCCGAGAAAAACACCCGGACCATTATGCCCGGTTATACACATCTGCAGAGGGCACAACCCATTACCTTTGCCCAGCATCTTCTGGCCTATGCCATGATGCTGATGCGTGACGTGGGACGTGTAAAGGATGCAGTGGCGAGAATGAATTATTCTCCCCTTGGCTCCTGTGCACTGGCCGGCACTACCTATAACACCGACAGAAGCATGGTGGCTAAGGCTCTGGGCTTTGACGGTGTGACCCTCAATAGCATGGACGGTGTGTCAGACAGAGATTTCTGCGTGGAGCTGATGAGTGCCTTTGCCTGCATTATGGCTCACCTCTCCCGCTTTGCTGAGGAGATCATTCTGTGGTCCTCTTGGGAGTTTGGCTTCGTTGAACTCTCGGATGCCTATACCACCGGCTCCAGCATTATGCCCCAGAAGAAGAATTCCGATATGGCAGAGCTGGTGCGTGGTAAGACGGGTCGTGTATACGGTAACCTGATGGCTATCCTGACGGTGCTGAAGGGGCTGCCCCTGGCATACAACAAGGATATGCAGGAGGACAAGGAGGCTGTTTTTGACAGCCTGGATACCGTAAAGGCGTGCCTGGACATTTTTGCACCTATGATCGACACCATGACCGTAAAGGGTGAGGCAATGCTTGCCGCTGCCAAGCGGGGCTTTATCAATGCCACCGACCTGGCTGACTATCTGACCAAGGGGGGCGTACCCTTCCGTACCGCCTATAAGGTGGTGGGACAGATCGTTGCATACGCCATCTCTCACGGCAAGGTGCTGGAAGAGGTGACTCTTGAGGAGTACCGTTCCTTCCATCCTGATTTTGGTGAGGATCTGTATCATGAAATTTCCCTGACCACCTGCGTGGAGAAGCGTATTTCCCAGGGTGGAACGGGCCCTGCGTCTGTGGCTGCACAGATCGAGGCAGTGAAGGAGTTTTTGACACGTGAAGAAAGTATTTATTGACGGCAGTGCCGGCACTACGGGCCTTAGAATTCTGGACAGGCTCTCCGGGCGGGAGGATATTTGCCTCTTGAAGCTCCCGGAGGAGAAGAGAAAGGATACAGAGGCTCGCCGTGAGATCATAAACGAGGCAGATCTGGTGTTCCTTTGTCTGCCTGATGCGGCGGCAAAGGAGGCAGTAACTCTGGTGGAAAACCCCAACACGGTGGTTTTGGATGCCTCCACGGCACACCGTACCGAGGCCGGTTGGGCATACGGACTTCCCCAGCTGTCTCCCGCACACAGAGAGAAGATTGCAACCTCTAAGAGAATTGCCGTTCCCGGTTGCCATGCCAGTGGCTTTATCTCCCTGGTGTATCCCCTGATCGAGGCGGGCGTGCTTTCCCCCGAAGCTCCTCTTTCCTGCTTCTCCTTGACAGGATACAGTGGCGGCGGTAAGCAAATGATCGCCCAGTATGAGGATGAGGGGAGAGAGGCATGCTTTGATGCCCCCCGCATTTACGCCCTGGGGCAGGAGCATAAGCATCTGAAGGAAATGGTGCATGTGACCGGGATCCGGTCCGCCCCTGTATTTTCTCCCATCGTAGCAGATTTCTACAGCGGTATGCTGGTGTCTGTACCCTTGTTCGCCCATCAGGTGAAGGGCGGTATTGAGGCGGTACGCCAAATTTACCGTGAGAAATATCAGGATAACATCCTCCATTATGTGGAGACCCTTGCCCCCGACGGATTTGCCGCGGCAAACGGCCTGAGCGGGCTTGACTCTATGGAGGTGACTGTCAGCGGTTCTGCCGATCGGTTTACCCTGAATGCCCGCTATGATAACTTGGGTAAAGGTGCCTCCGGTGCCGCAATTGAGTGTATGAACGTCGTTATGGGTGTGTCCCCTGAAACGGGACTTTCCCTGAAATGAGGAATAAGATGAAACTAATTGAAGGCGGCGTTTGTGCCGCGAAGGGATTTACTGCCGCAGGCATTCACTGCGGTATCAGAAAAAACCGCACCAAGCGTGACCTGGCACTGATCTTCAGTGAGGTGCGTGCTGCAGCAGCTGCGGTATATACCACCAACCTGGTGAAGGGTGCACCCCTGACCGTGACCCGTGACCATATCAGTGACGGATACGCCCAGGCCATTATCTGTAACAGCGGTAACGCCAACACCTGCAACAGTGACGGTGTAGAGGTGGCAGAAACCACCTGCGGCATGCTGGGCTTTGAGATGGACATTGACCCCAAAGATGTGGTGGTAGCATCCACCGGTGTCATTGGGCAGAAAATGAACATTACCCCCATTCGTGAGGGCATTCCCGCCCTGGTGGCAAATCTGGGAAACAACAGCGATCATGCGGCAGAGGCCATCATGACTACTGACACCACCAAAAAAGAGGTGGCTGTTTCCTTTACCCTGGGTGGCAAGGAGTGCCATCTGGGCGGTATTGCTAAGGGCTCCGGCATGATCCACCCCAATATGGCTACCATGCTGGTGTTCATCACCACTGACGTGGCCATTAGCCCCGCCCTTCTGCAGAAGGCACTGTCCGGGGACATCGCCAATACCTTTAACATGATCAGCGTAGACGGTGACACCTCTACCAACGATATGGTGACGGTGCTGGCTAACGGTATGGCAGAAAACCCCATGATTGAAGAAGAAAACGAGGATTTCGTTACCTTCATGAAGGCACTGAATACTGTAACGGTCCATCTTTGCCGTGCCATTGCCGGCGACGGTGAGGGTGCTACCAAGCTGCTGGAGTGTGCCGTTACGGGGGCACTGGATACCGAAACTGCTAAGGTGGTGGCGAAGAGCGTGGTTTGCTCTTCTCTTACCAAGGCGGCAATGTTTGGCGCTGACGCTAACTGGGGCCGTGTGCTGTGTGCAATCGGCTACAGCGGTGCAAAGGTTGATGTAAACAAGATCAACGTTTCCTTTATTTCTCCCGCAGGCTCTATCCTGGTATGCCAGGGTGGTGCAGGAGTAGACTTCTCCGAGGAGGAGGCAAAAAAGATCCTTCTGGAGAAGGAGATCACCATTTCCGTTACCCTGGGTGACGGACAGGGGGCAGCTACCGCATGGGGCTGTGACCTGACCTA
>JAZORW010000049.1:0-1140 GCA_045656805.1 Eubacteriales bacterium
GTCCCTTCTGGCCAGATCCTCGGCCAGGATGTCAAAGAACACGCAGTTCTCATACTCCATGATGGCCTCGTGGATGCCGCCCTCCACGAATGCACGGGAGGGGATGGTCTCTCCCAGATAGGTATCGGCCAGGTTTTCCCAGCCAATCTCTCGGGCCTTTTCAAACAGCAGGCTCTCCACCCGGTCGTAATCCCGGAAGCGGTCCTCACCCCGGATGGAGTTGAGGATCCAGTTGCCAATGTATGCCAAGTCCAGCAGCCGCCGGAATTCTTTCTTTTTCAGTTCGATCTGCATACCACGCCCTCCTTCCTGTGGGTCTTTGGGGCTTTCTCTATCCTAAGCAGCAGGGGAGGAAAGGGTTCCTCCCAATGTCCATATATTATAGTATCATACCGAGGGAAAGTCAAAGGACTTTTTGTGAATTGTGGGGACCACGGCATCCCTTTACAATTATAATAAAATCGTGTATAATAATCTGCCGAATATAGCATTTTGCATTTTTATCACGAAAGAAACAAATGGGGTAACAGCATGGAACAACCTGTCATTATTTCGATCAAAAGCACCCAGAAGCCCACGGGGGCAGACCAGGACGAAATGGAACTGGTCACCCAGGGCATGCTCTACGGTGACCCGGAGGAAGGCTACACCCTCACCTATGAGGAGACCAGCCTCACCGGTCTGGTGGGCACCACCACCACCTTCCTGGTGCGGCCCGACAACATCACCCTCATCCGTGTGGGTACCATCAACAACGAGATGATCTTCAAGGTGGGGGAGAAGCACGTGTCCCTCTACCAGACTCCCTACGGCGGCCTCCTCTTTGGTGTGAACACCAAGCGGGCTGTGGCCGAACTCAGCGAGAAGGGCGGCTATATCTCCATCCGCTACATGATGGAGATGGAGCACGAGACTGTGTCTGAAAACTCCTTCGAGATCCAGGTCTCCAACCCCGACCTGCCCCAGTGAAAAATACTTTAGAATAAAGGTGACAACAGTATGGCAAATCTGATCCAATACGCAAAAGACCAGGGGACCGAGGTCACACGCAAGGCTTACGAGGCCGCCGCTGCTGCCGGCGTCCTGCCCGGCGGCGCAGAACTCAAGGGCGGTGTGGAGATCCCCAAGGATCCCACCAAC
>JAZORW010000050.1:0-6055 GCA_045656805.1 Eubacteriales bacterium
GCCCGTCACAGGGTCGATGATCTCGGGCAGAAAGTAGTCCTCGTTGATGTGGAGTCCGTCCATATATTCACATTCGCCGGAAACGCCGGGACCCATCAGCTCACTCATACCGTAGTTGGTGGTGATCAGCATATCCCGACCCCAGTAGCGGTGCATTTCCTCACGCATGGCGTCGGTGAGCAGCTCACTGCCTACCAGACCGATCTTCACCTGCAGATCCTTGGCAGGGTCGATGCCCATCTCCCGTGCCACCTCTGCCAGACGCAGGGCGTAGGAGGGGGTAGCCACCAAAAGGGTGGTGCCAAAGTCCTTCATATACATCAGCTGCTTTTCAGAGTTGCCCGTGGAGGAGGGAACGATGGTAGCACCGATGTTCTCAAGGCCGTAGTGCAGACCCAGGGCACCTGTAAACATACCGTAGCCGAAGCAGATCTGTGCCACGTCTTTAGGTGTAGCACCGCCCATGCAGGCAATGCGGGATACGCAGTCTGTCCAGGTGGCCAGATCGTTTTTGGTATATCCCACCACGGTGGGCTTTCCCGTTGTACCGCTGGAGGCGTGGATACGCACCAGATTTTCCTTATCCGTGGCAAACAGGCCAAAGGGATAGTTTTCTCTCAGGTCGTCCTTCACCACAAAGGGCAGGCGGGACAGGTCGGAGAGGGACTGAACGTCCTCGGGCTTTACCCCTGCCTCCTCCATCTTTTTGCGATAGGGGGGCACGGTTTCATATACACGGTTTACGGTTTCCTTTAGGCGGGAAAGCTGGAGTGCCTCCAGCTCTTCTCTCGGGAGAGTTTCTTCTTTTGACCAGATCATGGTAACCTCTCGTTTTTATAGTTTCTTATACAATTTCGTTTTCCAGGGGCTTATCAAAGGCCTCGTAGAGGATCTCCTCAGCGGGAGCCTTGGTAAAGCAGCTGACCACCGCAGTAATCACAAGGGAGGACAGCATACAGATCACACCGATCAGGGGGGAGCAGGAAATGCCGCTCTTCAGGGCATCTGCCAAAGAGCCGCTCCAGCCCAGCTTATCGTATCCGAAAATAAACAGCAGGGAAACGGTCAGTACCAGGGAGGAAATGATAGATGCCCACACAGCGGGGCGGGACACCCGACGCCACATAAGGCCCAGCACGTAGGGACCGATGAAGCATCCCGCTAAGGTACCCCAGCTGATACCCATCATATAGGCAATGGCTGCAATGCAGAACTTCTCGTTCAGCACTGCCAAAATCACGCTGAGAGCAATGAAGGCAAGGCACAGCACTCGCATCATGCGGTTCACCCGACGGTCGTCTGCCCCAGGGTTGATAGAGCCCTGGTAAATATCCACAGCCACCACAGAGGCACTGGCAAGGGAAACAGAGGACAGGGTAGACATACTGGCGGAGAGGATTAGCACGGCAATGACGCCTACCAATCCGGAGGGGATCACCAGCTTCAGCATGGTGGGAATCGCGTGGGAGTCGGGAACGATCTCGGGGTCCAGACCAAAGAGGGGGGACAGGGCACCGGAGAAATACGCCACGAAGCCAATGACGGCGGCGAAGGCGGTGCTGACCACCACGCCCTGCATAATGGCCTTCTTATCACGGATGGCGTAATACTTATGGATGGTCTGGGGCAGTGCCCATACACCCAGAGAGGTCAGCAGGATCAGGGAAACGAGAGATACGGTGCTGCCGTACAGGCCCGTCTTCTCTGCTCCGAAGGTAAACCAGGTCAGGTTGGGATTGCTTGTCAGCTCTGACAGATCCCATGCCACCTCCTTCGAGCGGAGGAAGAAGAATACCATGAGCAGGGTGCCCACGATCATAATGATGCCCTGGATAAAGTCGGAGAGGGCGGTGGCGAAATATCCGCCGAAGAACAGATACAGGGCGGTGAGGGAGGCCAGTGCCACCATAATGATCCAGCCGGGAATATCGAAGACGATCTCAAACAGGGCACTGAGCCCGTTATACACCGATGCGGAATAGGGGATCAGCAAAAGGAACACCACCACGGCGGATACGGTTTTCAGTTTCTTATCTCCATAGCGGCGGTGGAAGAAGGCGGGCATGGTCTTGGCACCCAGACGGCGGGTCATGTTCTTCGTCCGCTTTGCCAGCACCAGCCAGGCTACCAGGGTGCCGATCAGGGCGTTGCCCAGACCGATCCACACAGAAGCCAGACCGTAGGCACGGCCAAACTGTCCCGCATAGCCAATGAAGATCACCGCAGAGAAGTAGGTGGTACCGTAGGCAAAGGCGGTCATCCAGCCGTTGAGCCCCCCCTTACCTGCCAGCAGGAAGTCGTCTACCGAGCCTGAACGGTTCTTGGTATAGACGGCTACACCCACCATACACAGTGCGTATAAAGCCAAAACCAGATAATCCCAAAACATAAAGCTTACTCCAGAAAATAAAATCGTCACGGCGGGGTCACCGCCGGGACGATGAAGCATAACCGATATAAATATAAATAATGATATAATCTATTTTAAGAAAAGTCAAGAAAAACCGGTGAAATCCCATTGGATTTCGGTACATTATCCATACATTTTCGTCCCCCTTCGTGCAAATGCTACAAAGAAGGCGGATGGAAAAGGAAAAGAGATGCACATAAGTGCATCTCCGAGGGAAAATCACGTTTATTCTGCCAGAAGGGATAGCCAGTAGCGGTAGGTGGCGAGGATCTTTTGATCTGCCTCCTTGCCTGCGTAGGAATAGGAGTGCCCGGGCACGCTCTCAATGGTGACAACACCGTCAAAATCAATGGAGTTCAGCAGTGCCGCCATGTGGCGCATGTCCAGCTCTCCATCCTCCAGGAATAGGTGCTGGTCGCCTACGCCGTCATTGCCGTGGAGGTGCAGCTCGAAGATGGGAAATTCCTTGGAGGCGAAGGCGCGCTGCAGCTCTCTGAGAGCAGGCCTTTCGGTGGCGGGGCATTCCTCGGTGGAGTTGGTAAACAGGGTGTGCCCAGAGGTGTTCTTTCCACACAGGCGGATATACATGTGACCGATGTCTAAAAGGTAACCAAAGCGGGGCTCCGCCTTGAGATGCTCGATCTGCTCTCTTTCACGGGGGTTAAGACCAAAGTCCTCCAGTGCCACCTTGCAGTTAGGCACGGTTTCTAAGACAAAATCCACGTAGGGACGGATGTTGTCACGCACAGTGTCGCTGACGTCAAAGGACAGAATGTCCATCAGGCCGTATTCCTTCTGCCACTCACCAAAGGCACGAATGGAATTGTAGAAGAAATCCAGATGCTCCTGGCCGTGGCTTCTGGGCAATTTGTGGTGCACCGTCATGCCCACACCCTTTTGGCGGATCACCTCTGCCAGCTGTCTGCTGCTTTCGGGGGTTTCACAGGCCTTGATCATTTCATAGCCCAGGATGCTGACGCTGTCAAAGCCCTGGTCGGCGAAGAACGCCACGTTCTCCTCCAGGGTTCTGTGGGGATAGTGCCAAATGGCAAGACACTGCTGCATACGGGTACCTCCAAGAGTTCTTTGTATCCATTATAGCACCCCGGGGGTGCTGTGGCAAGTGGGGAGGTGCATTTTTTACCTTCCTTTGGGGATACTGTAAAGAAAAAAGAGAGGGGCAAAATGGAACGCACAGAGAAGCAGGGACGGGGATGGATTTTGGGGGCTGCCCTTTTGCGTGGCACATTGGGGCCCGGGCTGAATTCTGCCATGGGCATTCTGTTTCCCGCCCTGTGTGGGGCCCTGAGTGCTTCAGTGGGGCAGGTGTCCCTGTTTGTGACCCTATCCTCCCTTTGGGGCTTTTTGGCACTGCCCGCCTGTGGGCGGCTGATGGGAAAGTGGAGCCCCTTGGTACTGGGGATCACCGCAATAGGGCTGGTGGGGGGAGCCTTTTGTCTGATCGCCTGTGTGGACTTCGTGTGGCAGCTTTGGCTGCTGTCCATGCCCTTTGGGGTGGGGACGGTGATCGGCGTCAATCTCTTGGGGCCCTACCTGGTTTACGGAGCCCCCGGACGTGGGCGGGGCGTTTACCTGGGGACAATGATCGCCCTGTCCTCCTGCGTGGGGGTGGTGCTGCATCCCCTTCTGAGCGGCTGGATACAGGCTCTGGGCTGGCGGCGTGCAGTGCTGGTGGCAGGTGGAGTGTGTATTCTGGGCACCGCCCTGTGCTTGCCCACTCTCAGGGGGAGGGGGCGTGCGGAGAGGGACAGGGAGAGATATTCCCATACCCACCACAGGGGGCGTTTGTTGCTACCGGTGCTGTTTGCGGGGGCCATTGCAGGCTTTAACCTGCTGCACCAGCACTTTTCCGTTATGGCACAGAGCGGGGGAATGGAAAGAGAGGAAGGTCTGGCACTGGGGCTTTCTATGGCGTGTGCCGCCCTGGGTGGGCTATACCTGGGCTGGCTGGTGGAAAGAAAAGGAGCCTTTTCCTGTGCCAGGGTGAACCTGTTAATCGGTGGTGCCTCCCTTGTGTGCCTGATGCTAAACAGCCCTACAGGCTTCCTTTTGGGGGCGTGCCTACACGGCTTTGCTTCCTCCGGCATTGGGGTAACGGTGCCTGCCCTGGTGGGGGAGGTAGCAGGGCGAGGGGAGTACGGAGAGTGCCTGGGGCAGGTCAGCCGTGCTATCCCCCTGTCTGGGATAGTTGCTATGCCCCTGTATGCCCTCTATTTCGACAGAACAGGCTCTTATGGGGGAATCCTATGGCTCCTCCTTGGGCTTTTGACTGTGTGCCTCTTGGTTCTGCACCCTGTGGGAGAGGGGACGAAAAAGCACCGTCCCACTTGACAAATCCACCAAATGTGCGTATAATATGGAGACTGTAAGAATTCTTTTCAGAAGGAGGTTTCCATGGCCGAGAAAAGCACTGCCCATATTGCGGATAATCGCCGTGCCAGGCACGAATATTTCGTCATGGACACCTACGAGTGCGGCATTGAGCTGGTGGGTACGGAGGTGAAGAGCCTCCGTGCCGGTGCCGTGAATCTGAAGGATTCCTATGGCAGCATTTCCCGTGACGGTCAGCTGTATATCGAGGGAATGCACATCAGCCCTTATGAGAAGGGCAACATCTTCAACCATGACCCCCTGCGTAGAAGGCGGCTATTAGCCCATAAGCGTGAGATCTATAAGCTGATGGGCCTGACCCAGCAGCAGGGCTACACCCTGGTCCCCCTGTCCCTGTATTTCAAGGGGGGGAAGGTAAAGGTAGCACTGGGGCTGTGCAAGGGTAAGAAGCTGTATGATAAGCGTGAGAGTGCAGCGAAGCGTGATGCCGCCCGTGACATTGAGCGTGCCAGCAAGGGTAGGTTTGAGGATTGACGTCGCATGGGCCCGTAACGGTTTCGACGGGGGTTTTGCGGCATGATAAGCGTGGCGGGCTGAGCAACCCGATAAAAGGTTCAACTAAAAATAAACGCTAACGATAAAAAAGTAGCACTGGCTGCCTAATTGGCAGTGCCGCGGCATAAGCCGCCCGTAAGCCTGGGGAGTCCTGCGACCCCACGTCTTGCGTCAAATTAGCAGGGAAGGTGCATCGGTGGTTCGTCCTTGAGCCGATCATCCACAAAAGGACTGCCGCGGGGAAAAGCGTGTCTGTTTGCTTTTCCTTGGGGGAGACTTGATAACAGACTGCCCACGGAGAAGGTCATGTCAACGGACTTTCGGACAGGGGTTCAATTCCCCTCGGGTCCACCAAAAGAAAAAGCACCCCAACGCGGGTGCTTTTTCTTTTGGCACCCTCTCTAAGAGAGGGGAATTGAACGGTGACCGAAGCTTTTTGTTAGGCATATAGCCGGAGTTTTTTCTCTTGCCTAACAAAAAGCAAGAGCGATTCCCCTCGGGTCCACCAAAAGAAAAAGCACCCCAAGGGGTGCCTTCCATAAAGCAGGTTTTACCTGCCGAAAAATCAAAAGGAGTACGAACATTTTGTTTGTACTCCTTTTCCATTCAGTCGGGCGTTAATAAGCCTCCATTTACACAAGGGCCTTTCTTTATGTTCATCTATGGCTTGTCAATTTTCCTGACAAGCACTGCTTTTGTGTACACAAAAGCGAAGCCCCGCGCGAGGCGGGGCAAGTA
>JAZORW010000051.1:0-5748 GCA_045656805.1 Eubacteriales bacterium
AGGGGCTCAAACTTCTTAACAATGGCAAGATAGAACAGTACACCGACAATGCAGTACATGATCAGTGTTTTCCACCAGTCACTGTCACGGAACAGTTGAGCGATTCCTGTGCTTCCCAGAAAATTTCGAATCGCTTCAATCATGGAGATTATGACCTCACTTCAGGCTTGCCAACAGGTCGTTGGTTGCAACGCTAGCACCCTTGCTTACAGCAACGGATGCTACTACACCGTCGCAGGGAGCAGGGATCTCGTTCTCCATCTTCATAGCTTCCAGGATGAACAGGGTCTCGCCACGCTTCACAGATGCACCCACGGTTGCCTTTACCTGCAGAATGGTGCCGGGCATGGGGGCAGTAACGGGGGTAGTGCCTGCAGCGGCGGTAGCCTTAGGGGCAACAGGGGCAGGAGCAGCAGCCTTAGGGGCTGCCTTGGGAGCAGAGGTAGTTACCTCAGAGGTGACTTCTTCAACCTCCACCTCGTAGAGATTGCCGTTTACGGTGATATTATATTTCTTCATGACGAAATCCTTTCTTACTTTCTTCTAAACGATACGACTCTGAATTCTCCGCCGGGGTTATCCTCCTGTGCGGCGGCAATGGCGGCGGCGATCACCGCTACCAGCTCTGTGTCGTCGGTGGACTGATCTACAGCCTGGGATTCTTCCGGCAGGGGTGCTTCAGGCACCTTTACTGTCTTTAGCTTTTGGGGAAGAGTGAAGCACAGGAAGTGGAACAGCTCCAGAATGCCCCAAAGCAGGGTAAGGGACAGGAAGACGGTCAGCATACCCAGAATAAAGGTCTGACCACCCTCGCGGAACACCTCCCCGATGGTTTGATATCCGCCGTCCTCGCCAAAGCGAATGTCGGCAGAAGCACTTAAAAGCATACGCATATTCATCACCTTAACATGTCAGCATCAGGAGGGCAGAGGCAATGCGGGGACGCATTTCAGAGACGGAAATGATATCGTCTACCTCGCCCTGAGAGGCTGCGGCAACGGGGGTGGAAACGGTTGCCTTCCACTTGCTTTCCAGCTCTTCTCTGGTGACAGAGGGGGAAACCTCACCGTTCCAGGTAAAGGCAACGGAGGTAGCAGCGGAAAGAACGCCGATCTCAGCACCGTCCAGGGTGTAGACCAGCTCAGCACCCAGGCTCTTAGAGCCCATAAGGGTGAAGGCAGCACCTACGGCGTGACCCAGGATCACGGTGACCTGAGGAGTTTCCAGCGTGGTATAGGCAACAGCCAGAGCCTTTACTGCATCTACGGAGATGCCCGCATCCAGACCCATGGAGTCTACCAGGGTTACAACGGGAAGCATGTAGCAGTCACACAGGTGGAGGAACTGTGCCATCTTGTAGACGGCATCCTCGGTGATCAGCCCACCGTTTTCGGTGTATCTGTTTGCTACGATACCGCACTTAATTCCGGCAACGGTAGCAAATGCGGTTACAGCCGCTTTGCCGGTGTGGGGGGCGAATTCCAGGTATTCGCCGTTGTCGCAAAGGGCAATCAGGGTGGCGTCCAGATCCGCACTGGGATCCATGTCACCCAGACGGCGGTTAATGTCGTCGGTAGCGTCACCTACCACGTCACCGTCCTCGGGCAGGTAGGAGAGCAGGGCACGGATATGCTGAATGCACTCTTCTCCCTTTCCTTCAAAGGAGATAACGTCGCCGGAAACAGCCTTTCCGCCAAGATCGGGAGATACCACGTAGTAGGCGGCATCTTCACTCTTTACAACGAAATCAAAGGAAGCAGCGATTGCAGCAGAGGTGCCGCTGCAATTCCCCAGTATGTAGGCTACCTGAGTGATGGCACCGTAAGCATCGGTTACTGTACGAAGCAGCTTACCATAGGCGGCAAGGGCAGATACACCCTCTTCTACGAATGCACCGGAGGAGGCGAACATACCAACCACGGGGGCACCCTTCTTCATAGCCAGCTCATACAGAGCCATGATCTTAGAGGCATGCTTTTCATCCATTGCACCCTTCATACGTGCCTCATCCTGTGCAAAGGCGAATACCAGGGCACCGTCTACGGCACCGTAGCCCGTAATGACACCCTCAAACTCATCATCCTGACCTGCGGTGACACAGGCATGGAAGCTACGCTTGGTGTAAGCGGCAGTTTCCACGAAGGTTCCCTCATCAAAAAGTGCATTCAGTGCTGCACGTGCGGGGGTAGAGGTAGCATTCTTCAGTGCCAGGCGAAGCTCTTCTGCCGTGGGCAGACCGCCAAGAGCCGTTTTGTTACTTTTTTTCTTCAAAACCATCCCGATTTGCTTGTAGCAAATCTCTCCTTTCTACGTGTATGTGTATGGTTAGAAAAACCAATTTTTCACCAAATACATCATACCACAAATTATCCGGTGCTGTCAATGAATGGAATGTGCAAAAAATACACCCAGTTTTAGTATATTATTATGAAGAAAAGAGAACAGACGCGTGTCTGTTCTCCCGTGTTAGGTATGAATGGATGCCAACAGGGTGTTTTTCTTAGAGGCACATCGGTATGCCTTCTCGTAATCACCGCTATCTCGATAGCATCTTTCCAGGTCAGTATATACTCGGTAAAGAAGTAGCAGGCTGGGGGTCGTGGAAAAACGGTTCTCGGTAATCTGGCACAGCAGGTGGACGGCTTCCGCCTTCTGGTTTTCCCCAATTAGCTTCTTTGCGGCCATATGGAGGCGGTAAAACTGATTTTCATAGGGGTAGCTGATATCTTCTTTTAGATAGTGATACTCTTCACTGGCGGTTGCCTTTAAGGCGAAGGCCTCATAGACGTCTGCCTGTAAGGTGTACTGTGGGGTGATGGGGTCCTCAATGGCAGCCAAGCACAGAATCCTGCGACACATAAGGTGTGCAGTGTCGTATAAGACGTGGGGAAGATATGTATTCATGATCTCCAGGTGTTCCTTAGCCAGGGAGACAGAACCTGCTACCACATCTGATTCGGCGGCTGATAGGGCAGCACAACAGAGAAGATAGGCCAGATCAGGCGTGGGAGGAGATGGAAACGCAGAACCAAGCTCCAGGCAGGTCAAATACTCTGCGTTACGGTAGGCGTCCCACAGCTGGGGCATCAGTGCGGTGTACTGCTGTACCTCTTCGTTATAAGTGTTGTCCAGAAGATAACCGTGGGTGACGCCAAGTCGGTCAGCCAAATAGGATAAGGTCTGTAGAGAGGGGGTAGCTCGTCCATGCTCGATCTCACTGAGCATGCTGGGGGTCATATGCTCACCTGCCAACTCCTTTTGGGTTAGTCCCAGGGAAATGCGTTTGTCGTGGATTTTTTCGCCCAGTGTCATTGCTTATCGCCTCCAAAAATGGAGTTGCCTCTGGCGTCAATGGCGACGTACAGGGGCATGTTTTCAATTACCAGACGCTTTACGCTTTCGCATCCCAGATCATCGTAGGCAACCACGGCGGCTTCCTTTACAGAGCGGGCACACAGTGCCCCTGCACCGCCAATGGCACAGAGATAAATGGCCTTCCCTGCCATTGCTTTATAAACGTAGGGTGCCCTATCTCCCTTCCCGATGGTGCATCTTAGCCCCAGCCTGGTAAAGGTGGGCATATAAGGATCCATACGGGAGGAGGTGGTGGGACCGCAGGAGCCAATGGGGAGATCCTCTTTTGCGGGGGTGGGGCCTGCATAATAAATAGCAGTGCCGTCGAGAGCAAAGGGGAGTGCAGAGCCGTCCTCAATTGCCTTACTCATTCGCTTATGTGCGGCATCTCTGGCGGTATAGACAGTACCGGAGAGAAGAATTTTTTCACCCGCAGTTACCTGATCGAACCAACGGTCGATTTCTTCTATTAAAAATGAACGCATATTTTAATCCTCCTGGAAAGACGGGGTGGGGCTACGCACCTCGGACAAGGGGTTTCTCGCCACTGCATCCTCCATATTTTTGTTGGATACGTGGGTGTAGATCTGTGTGGTGTTCAGCTGCTCGTGACCCAAAATTTCCTTTAGAACACGTACGTCCACTTGCCCCGTTTGATACATCAGGGTGGCGGCAGTATGCCGCAATTTGTGTACAGACATGCCGGGCACGTGCAGTCCCGCCATATCCAGATATTTATAGACCATCCATTGCACGGTCTTGTTGCTGATGCGAGTGTTACGGGAGCTGAGAAACAAAGCCTTTTGACGCATTTTTTCGGGTGTACCGTCCAGTCTTTGCTTCAGGTATGCAGTTAGAGCATCCCGACAGGCTTCGTTTAGATATACCACCCGCTCTTTGTTGCCTTTACCCAGCACTCTAAGAGAGCGGAATTCCTTGTCCACGTCGGTTAGGTTAATACCGGTTAGCTCGGATAGACGCATACCGCAGTTTAAAAATAGGGTCAGAATGGCATAGTCACGGCATCGGGAGGGGGAGGAGGTGAGCGCAACCGTGTTTAGAAGGGTCATGCTTTCATCCAAATTCAAGAATTTGGGCAGGGCGGCACGCTTTTTCACACCCTCAACGTGCTCGGTGGGGCTTTTCTCTATGTATTTCATTTTCACAAGAAATTTGAAAAAGGTGCGGAGTGCAGATAACTTTCGGTTTCTTGTGGTGGGGGAGTTTTTCTTTACGTGGGTCAAAAAATAAAGATAGGAGATAACGTCTCTGGTGGTAACCTTTTCCAGGCGGTCAATTCCTATATGAGAGAACGAAATCTCAGAAATATCGTCAGTGGCTGGATCTAAGGACGCATCCAGTGCCGCTAAATAGCGGAAAAACAGGCGTAAATCCAGCAGATATTCAAAGGTGGTCTTATCACTGCGACCGTAAACACCCGTGAGAGTGTGCTGAAATTCAATTGCGATGGGAGGAAATTCTTCCAGATCTTCTCGCTTCAGTAATTGATTTGCCACCTTGCCCCTCCTAAAAGTTTTGTATAATTATTTTATCATATCACAGCCACTCTTAATGGACAAAATGTAAACATTTTACCTTGTTTCTTGAAAATAGAGTAGGATTTGTATAAAATAAGGTATAAAGTTTTCGTGAGGTTGAGTATGCGTTTTTTTGTATCTCATTCCTATGAGGTTATCAGGCTGTTCCTAAATCAAATCGCAATGAGCGTATTTGGGCTGATTTTGTTCGGTGCTGCACTGGGGCTCTCTGATAACCGGAGCGGCGTGTGGACCGTTCTCGCCAGCGTGTTTGCCGTGGCGTTCTACCTGTATATTCTGTTTGCTACCGTTCGTGATCTTGGTGCTAAGGATAACGTCAAGGTTGAGAGTGGCAGAGAAAAATATGATTCCCTGAAGGGGATAAAGCTGGGCCTATGGGCACAGGTGCCCAATTTGCTCCTGGTTCTCCTTCTGTGGGTTGGCATTCTGATCTCTGTTTGCGGTGCGGAAAGGGTAGGAGATAGTGTTTTTGCCCTCTCCTATATTGCGGTTCACTCCTTCTTACAGGCTGTGTATATCGGTATCGTTGACGTGATCTTACCCGACGTGTTGAGCAACAGAGGCGAAATGGCACTGGCTGCACTGGTCATGCTGATTACCTCCATCCCTGCTATCGTTGCATGCTGGCTTGGATATCTGGCAGGTGTGGGCGGCAGGGAGAGTGCCGTACCGAGCAACGCCCCCCGGCAGGACGAAGAAGCATAAGAAAAAATAGCACCCCATATACTTTCTAAAAAGGTATGTGGGGTATTTTTATGTCGTGTGGCGAGGCGTGGGGATGGTGGAAGAGGTTTCTGGGGGGCTGTGTAGCCCTACTTCTGTGTCTTTGCGTGAC